>JAYUXQ010000767.1:0-3885 GCA_043752905.1 Nannocystis sp.
GTCGACTCTGCCAATGATGTAGGCTTCTCATCAGGGTAGTTGGTGCCCCATTCTTTGAGGGCTCGCTTCGCCGCTTGCCACCGATGGGAGCAGACGTTGTTCTCGACGTACCCGGAAATGTGCCGTGTCACACAGCCTGGATCGTGAGCCGCTTGGTCAAGGCCGAGATCTTCGTGCGCCATCATTCACTCTGCCTTCTGGAGCACCGCGGCTCCGACATTCCCGTACTCGTCGCTGGACGTGATCAGCACATGTTCGGCACTAGCATACCCGCGTGTCAGCGAGCGGCACGCGAGCACGATCTGGAGCGCGGTCATGCCGGCGCCGATGTCGCCAACTGAAACCGCGGGAAGCACGAGAAGCTCACTGGCCCAGCGATCCGGGCGTACCCGAATTCTCGCATGTCCGTACTCCTCGGCCCGCCAGGGCTCCCCGTTGAGGTCGACTATCGCCTCCACCTCGTAGGGCAACGAAACCCGGCCCGACTTGAGTACCCCGTCGACCGCCCTCGCTAGCGCCTCGCCGATGCTGCGCTCGCCCGCGATGTACGCCCTGGGTTCACGGTCGACGGCGGCGACGATCCGTCCGAGCGGCATTGCCCTGCGCTGGCGCGCCGTGCGGGGGCTCTCGAGCATGAAGCAGACCGCCCCCTCGCCCGGCGTTACCCCGACCGGATTCTCGTCCTCTTTGAGCCGTCCTCGCTCGGCCAGCCACTGCAAGCTGGGGGGGTCGAGCATCGAGTCCACGGCGAGGACCACGGCGCGCGTATACTGTCCCCGCTGAAAGTCTTCCTCGGCCTGAAGGGCCGCCTTCAGCGCGCCGGTGCGACCGTCGCTGCAGAGCTTCGTACGCGCCGGCGTGAAGCAGCCCACCATTCGCGCCAGGAGTGGCGCCGCAAAGCTCGTCACCAGCTCCTCCTCGGAGGCGCAGGCGGGTTCGAGAGCGAAGCGGTCCGCGTCGATCACGGGGGCCACCACGTGAAACGCCGTCGAGGACCAGAACGAGCGATCGCCGATGCCCGGCAACTGGGCGCTACGGCACAGGTCCTGGATGGCGAGCGCGGCTAGTTGCAGCCACCGGCCGACCCCGGAAAACCCGAGGGTGATACCCGCCACCGGATGAGCCGTCAGCCCGGTCGGCGCGTGCTGATCCCTGTCGAGGACCTCGTACTCGGCGAGCGACGCCGGCCGCGAAAGCCCGGCGCGGATCGACGCGCAGGTGGTCACGGCGTCCATTCCCACGGAGGTCACCGCTCCCAATGCCGTGATGATCGCGGACGTCATGAATGATCTAGTGGACCCGCTGCCCGTGGAAGTACCAGCCGCCCGGCTCGGCCCGGAGTTGTGCCTTATGCATCGTCGCCCGAGTTCGGGCGAGCGCTGTGACCTGTTGCCCGACCAGCATGTCGGCCTCGAAGTCGCAGCGCACGCCGTAGCGGATCACCCATTCGTCGGCGAGATAGCGCCGCAACTGCAGCGGAAAGGCAGATGCTGCAAGTATCTCGAAATCGTGGCTGGGCGACGAAGGGACGCCGAGACGGTGACGGACACCGATGGGGAGGCGCGTGCGATGCGTCTGCATCCACCTCGACCACTCGGTCGGATCGACGCTGATCCCCGCGGCGGCCGACGACAGCCAATCTTCAGACCCGTCATCGTCATCTCCGGGCCGATTGGTGCGGTCCACGGGGTCCTCCACACGTCCTCCCCCGGTGATCAAGAACAGACCGAGCGCTGCCGCACTGGCCATGTGCTCGTCCCTGAGAGCAGCGAGCAGCACATCGAGCCCTGCCGGATCGCCGAGCAGGCCCAGCGCGAGCATGGCCTCGGGGGGCCCGTCGCTCGCCATATCGCTCACCCGGCGGCAAAACGTGGGACCTGAGCACATCGCCAGCGGGATCGCGGCCCAAGCGGCTGGCCATGCGCGGTGCAACGCGTATAGGCCGTCTACCTGCCCGCGCCTGAGCGCCCCGAGAGCGGCCTCCCTGGCCACAGCTGGACGATTGTCGGCGATATGATCGCAGAGCGCCCGCGGATCCACGCACTCCAGGCGGCCCAGAGCCCGCAGCACGGGAACAAGGTCGGCACATGGACCCGCGATCGCCCGCGCCAGTTCCTCACCGCAGGCATGACGTCCGAGGCCGAGAGTGGCGGCCGCGACCGGGACGACGTGCGGGTCGGCGCGCTGCACCGCGGCGACAAGCAGCCCGGCTCGGCGCACCGGGAGGTGATGACACAGGGCGTCGGCCGCGGCGCATCTGACTGCCGCGGCGTCCTCTTCATTGGTATCGGGGTCGGCGCACGCGGCGCCCATTTCGCTCAGCGCTGCCTCGATCAGATCGATGCGATCGGTGCGGCACGCCAGCGCCAGCAGGCCGTAGTAACTCGACGCGTCCGCCGGGCTCGCCTGGTCGCGCACGACCTCCATGGCTGGCTTACCGCCGAGCATCAGACCATCCAGGTGGGCCTCCATCCGCGACTCCATCTCGGCGAGGTCCTCGTGCGTCGATCCCCAGTTATTAAGACTCGCGCGACGACAGTCGTACATCGCCGCGAGCTCCTCGAAGTGCTCGGTATACAGATCGGCGTAGAACGCTCGTCGAGACATCATCGAACCTCGGATCACAGCGCCTTGTCGCAAATATAGCAGGTAGGCCTGTCCGACCCCGGCACCAGGATGGCGGGTCCCTGAAGCAACGGGACCGGCGGTGTGTTCTTTCCGTTGTGGAGCATCAGGTCGAGCGCGCGAACGACGTTCTTGCCCTCGGCCTTGACGTTCATTGAGAAATTGACAAATTCTGCCTTGCCCTTGACCTTGTTCGAGACGACTCCCTTCAAGACGCCGGCGTCATCGCCCGTGCTCGTCGAGAAGTTCGAGGCATTGGTACAGATCGGGTTGCCATCGGCCTTGACCTTCTTGGCGGTCTTCGCCGAATCCGCCGACCTGGCGACATTCGGGTAGGGGATCGGCAGCGGACTCGGCGCGGCGGGCGTCTTGCAGACGTCAGGGAACGCGGTCGTCACCCCACCGCTACCCTTGTGGACCACCGACATGGAATTGACGCCGACCGTGACACTCATAATTTCTCCTGATGCGCCTGGTTCGCCGCGAGAGGCCGCCCCTCGCTCGCCGTCGCACGCGGCAGTTCATGGGATGCAGGTGACTCGAACAGGACGCCCCGCAGCGCATGGGGACCATCGTCTAGAGGTACCGTCGCTCGCCAGAGCATAACCAGCCGACGCGCGTCCAAGTCGACGATCACCGTGTCGAGCCGCAGCGGCGGCGCCTGGTCGTGCTGGCGTTGGAGGTGAATAACCGCAGTGGGTGCCGGGATGCCAGGGAGACAAAAGCGCAGCGTCGGCTCGGGCGAGAGGCCGCAGGCTTGGACCTCCTCGTTGCCCCGAAGATAGCCCGGCGCGACCAGCCCCGGAGAGGCCGCGTTGAAGTGCCGCCGGTCGAAGTCTGTCGGAAGTAATGGACAGCGATGCTTGGACCATGCGGCGTCGAAGGTGCCGGCGAGCCTGGCGCGTGGCTGCCAGTTTGGTGACACGAATCCGAAACCCGCGGGAGGCGGGGTGTCGTGCGGCCTGACGATCGGGTGCGTCGGGTCCTCGATATTCGGCAAGGCCGCGGCCTCTTGATGTGTGCTGGGCAGCGCATGAAAGCCCTGACCAACCGGGTTGCGCGGCTCATAGCAATAGACGCTCTTGCCTGCACTGCGGTCCCATCCGCCGAAGGCGCGTTCGTAGGTGATCGGCAGCGAGGTGAACACCGCAGGCCGCGACATACGCACAATACCGAGCGAGCGAAACCACGTGCGATCGCCCCACACATGGGCCGACTTCGCCACCGGTCCGACGCGGAAACGAATGTCCATCCTGGCCG
>JAYUXQ010000768.1:0-3876 GCA_043752905.1 Nannocystis sp.
ACAGAGCGGGAGACGAGACTCGAACTCGCGACATCAACCTTGGCAAGGTTGCACTCTACCAACTGAGCTACTCCCGCGCTCAGGGGAGGCGGAAACTACTTCAGCACGTCCGGCCGAGTCAAGAGCGTTTTTCCTGGCGATGTCGATTTTTGTCGAAGGCCCGCGCGATGGCTCTCGCGGGGCGCCCGGACGATGCTGTCGAGGACGGGACCCTCGCCGCGCAGCACCGGCGATCGTGACGCGCTGTCCCCGGTTACCCGGGAGAAATCCTGGGCGATCGTTTGGGGGCTTGACGCTGTGTCCGGCTTCCGATAAACACCTGCGCCCCTGGACCGCGAGGTTTAAGGGAAAGTGTCCATTCCGACTTAGCTCAGTTGGTAGAGCAACGGACTGTTAATCCGTGGGTCGTTGGTTCGAATCCAACAGTCGGAGCCCAAAAGATCGAGAGCCCACGCTGGTCGTGGGCTTTCGTGTTTCTGCCTGTTGATAAGATAAGACACGATGGCGCAGATGACGGATCTCGCCACGGACGACCCGGTGACCGCGCTCGGCCTGCTCGTCGCGGCCGAGGTCGAGCGTCGCGCGGACGCCTCACTGGCGCTCGACGGCCCGCTGCGTGGGCTCGATGAGGAGACCCTCGGCGTGCTGACCACGGCGCGAGCGCGCCTCGCTGCGTGGCTGGACGCGGCCCGCGCGGCACCTGGCGACGTGCAATGGGCGACGGCACCGGCGCCGTGGCTGCGCGCGCAGCTGGTCCGGTGGCTGCGGCGGCGAAACCAATTCATGGAGCTCGACACCGGGGCGCTCGCCGAACTCGACGCGCTGTGCCACGACGGGCTCCTGGCGGCGATGCATGTGCTGGCGAGCGACGAGCCTCCTGGGCCCGCGCTGCGGCCGGTGTTGCTGCGCGTGCGCGCTACCCTCGCCGCGTTCGTGCGCGCCCGCCTCGGCGCCGAGCCGCGCGAGGTGGTCAGCAGCGAGTACACGCCCGAGCTGCAGCTCGGCCTGCTCGGGCTGCGCATCGAGGACTTGCAGGGACCGGTGCTCGACGTCGGCTGCGGCGTGAAGGCGGCGCTGGTCGGGGCCCTGCGGGCGCGAGGGATCGCAGCGGAGGGCATCGATCGGGACGCGGACCCTGCCGTCGCCAGCGTCGCCGACTGGCTGCGATACGACTATGGCGTCGAGCGCTGGGGGACCGTCGTCTCGCACCTCGCATTCTCGCTGCACCTGTTGCATCACCACCTCGCCGGTCGCCCCACGGCCTTCGTGTACACCGAGCTGTACATGCAGGTCCTGCGATCGCTGCGGCCCGGCGGGGTGTTCGCGTACGCGCCCGGGCTGCCGTTCCTCGAGCGCCTGCTGCCGCGCGGAATATATGTGTGCACGCGACTGGCCGCCCCGCAGGGCCCGGGCCTGCGCGCCGCCGCGGCCAACACCGGCTTGCAGCTCGGCCACGCGACGCAGGTGCGGCGGCTTTGAGCAAGCCCGGCCGCGGTGGGTGCGGCTCGGGACGCGGGCTCTGACTATTTGTGCTCGCGCCGGGCCGCGACGCTCGCCACGTGTCGCCGGCGATCGTCGCGCGCCCACGCCGACAGCTCGTCGACGAGCTGGGCGAAGGGCTCGCTGGCACAGCGAATGCGCGCGAGCGGCTCGACCCTGGCGCGGGCCCAGAAGTCGACCGGCGTCGGGGCGAGCGGCTCGATCGGCGCGATGAGCTGCTCGAGCACGACCTCGGCCGGCGGCTCGCCGTGCTCGAGCGCCCAGCGGCGGCACCACCAGCGCGCGTGCCAGCCGAGCCACACGCGCGGCGCGAGCGGCCAGCGCACCAGCCATGTCCGATCGACCTCAGGGCGCGCCGTGGAGGATGCCTCGCCCGCGGCCCGCAATGCCCACACTTCTGATCGCAGGCGGTCTAGCGCAGGATGGCGAAGGTCTGCTGATTCATGGCGACCAGCCTGTGTTGATGCCACAGCTCGCGAAACTCGACGCAAAAGCCCTCGTGGAGGGCGATCACGCGGCCGCGATACAGCAGCGGGGCATCGGGCGCGAGGTCGGCGGGCGCGGCGAGGATCTCGGCGGTGAACGAGACCGTCGCCATCGGTCGCGCGCCGCCCGAGAAGATCGCGGGCCACCATGCATCGAGCATTGCGACCACGGCCGCGGCGTCCATCGTCGCCGGCGGTCGGCGCAGGCGCAGCCAGCCCAGGGTCTCGCTGCCGTCGGCGGTCTCAAAGGTGATCGCGGAGCGGTACTCGAAGTTCGGCGCGAAGGCGGGGCCCTCGGGCGGGCCGAGCCCGAGGTCCGGGAGGTCGCGCCAGGCCGGGGCCTGCGGGGCCTGGGGCGGCCGGCGCAGGGTCGCGGCGGCCTTTGGCGCGCTGAGCACGGCGCTGGCCCGCGCCTGGACCTGGCCGTCCTGCACGAGGCGCGCGTCGATGTTGCTGAGGTTGTTGCCGCGACGCAGGACCTCGACGACCAGCTCGGCGGGGCCCGGCAACACGGGGCCGCACAGGTCGCCGGTCAGCGCACGGACGCTGCGTGCACCGTCGGGCTCGGCGCGCTCGATCGCGCGCAGCAGCGTTGCGAGCACGAGGCCGCCAAACGCCCCCCTGCCCTGCTGCCAGCCGTCCGGGACCTGCCAGCGCAGGCCCGCGTCCGTGGTCGTGATCTCGCTGGCCTGCGTGAAGTTCACGAGGGCTCTAACGGGTGACCTTTTTAAACGCCCAGCTGCGGCCATGGCCCTCGCGCAGGGCGAGGTGGATCCACAGGATCGCCAGGTTCTCGAGCACGGCGGCGTTGCGCAGCGGGCCGCTGTCGACCGGCGTGAAGCCGGCGGCCTCGGCCACGGCGGCGACGGCCCGCTTGGCCTCGGCGTCGTCGCCCGCGAGGAACACGTCGGCCACGGTGCCGCCGAGCGAGGGGTCGAGGTGGATCTCGGCGCCGAAGGTGTTGAAGCCCTTGATGACGCGCGCGCCCGGGACCGCCTGGGCGATCGCTGCCGCGACCGATCCAGCCGCGGGCGGCGACCACACGGGGCCGTCGTTCCAGGTCAGGGGATTGGTGCAGTCGACGATGATCTTGCCGGTCAGCTCGGCGTCCTGGGCGACCTGCACGGCGACCGCCGAGGGCGTCGTAATGAACACGATCTCGGCCGCGGCTGCTGCGGCCTGCGGCGAGAGCAGCTCCGCGCGCGCACCTGCGCGTGACAGCAGGTCCTTCACGTCGCTCCCGGCGCGCACGCCGAATTTGACGGCGAAGCCGGACGCCGCGAGGCGCACGCCCAGGTTACCGCCGACGTTGCCTGCCCCGAGGATCGCGATCGTTGGTTGGCTTTGCATCGGGCCAATGTCTAACATGGTCGCCGCCCGCCGGACATGGACCGGAACGAACCGGGACACGGTGTTGCATGCGCGGACCTGCGACGCGCCGCGGCCCCGCGTTATCGTGCCGCCATGACGAAGGTCGCAATCGTCTACTACTCATCTACTCATCCACGGGGACCAACCACGCGACGGCGCAGGCCGTCGCCAAGGGCGCCACCGCCACCGGCGCTGGCGTCCGCGTTCGCCTCGTCCTCGAGACCGCGCCGGAGGCCGCCATCGCCGGCAAACCGGCCTGGAAGGCGTTCGCCAGGCGCAGCGCCCACGAGCCGCGGGCCACGCTGGCCGACCTCGACTGGGCCGACGCGATCGTGTTCGGCGCGCCGACCCGCTTCGGCAACGTCGCCGCCCGGCTCAAGGCCTTCCTCGACGGCGCCGGTGGGCTGTGGCTCACCGGCAAGCTGGCCGACAATGTCTACACCGCTTTTACCTCCGCGCAGAACCCTCATGGCGGCCAGGAGTCGACCCTGCTGGCGCTCTACAGCTCGATCTACCACTT
>JAYUXQ010000769.1:0-3873 GCA_043752905.1 Nannocystis sp.
CCTCGCCGCCGCTCAACCCGTCGCACGATCTTCAGTTGACTACCTGTCGCCGCCAGGCCGCGTCGGCGCTGCGCTGCGGATCCTGGCCGTCGTCAACACATGCTCGCCCACCCCGAGAAGGCTGCGCCTTCGCGGCCTAAAGGCGCCGGGCTGGTGGGCGGCGGGGCCTCGCGGCGGAAGCGATCGACCGGATCGCCGGGCAGGTCTTCGCGCAGGATCTTGATCACCACACGCACGCCGAGCGTGGTACTCGACGGACAGGCCGAGCACGTGCAACAGGATGAAGCTCGCGCGGCGTTCCGGCGCGAGCGACCGCAGGGTCGTGATCAAGCAGGTGCGCCGGAGCTCCGACAAGAGCACGTCCAGGCGGCGGGCGTCGCCCTGGACGAGCGGGTGCCCGAGGTCGACCGGGATCGTCGTGTTGGTGCGCAAGCTGTTCGAGTTGTTCGGCGTGGGTCATCGCTTCATGCCTCGTATATGACCGGTCAGGTGCTACACTCGAACGGCGGCGAGATCGGCAACACCTGATCCGCCCATTGCACCCTCGACAGGAATCACAGGAATCCCATGGAAGCAGCCACACCGATCGCCAAGCTCCACGAGCTCATCAAGGACATCAAGTTCGCGATGCTCACCACCGTCGATGCCGGCGGCAACCTGCGCAGCCGCCCGATGACGACCCTCCAGGCCGACGCCGGCGGCGACCTGTACTTCTTCACCCGCGACGACGCCCCCAAGGTCGAGCAGACCGAGCAGGAGCGCCACGTCAACGTCAGCTACTCCGAGCCCTCGGACCACCGCTACGTGTCGGTCTCGGGCGTCGCCCGCCTCGTGTACGACCGCGCCAAGATCCAGGAGCTGTGGCGTCCGCCGCACAAGGCCTTCTTCGAGGGCCCGGACGACCCGCACCTCGCCCTGCTGCGCGTCACCCCGCAGGAGGCCGAGTACTGGATCAGCGGCTCCAACTGGCTCGGCCAGGCGATCGGCCTCGTCAAGACGATGATCACCGGCGACACCAAGGACATGGGCGAGAACGAGAAGCTCAAGCTGTGACAGCACGCGCCCCGGCCCCCGCGGCCTGGGCGTGTCATTTCGGCAGCCCGAACGCGCGCACGTAGTCGTCGCCCGCGTCGTGGCACTTGAGGCACACGCGCGGGGTGCCCGACGAGTCGACCTCGCCGTCCTCCTGATACTCGGCCCAGAACCATGCGTCGTCGCGCTTGGACATTACGGCCACCAGCGTCAGCGCGCCCCTGTCATAACCATCCTTGACGATCAACGAGCCGTCCGGCCACGCGTCGATCGGCGTTCCGGCGGCGAGCGCCGCGGCGACGACGTCATTGACGAAGAGGTCCATCTCGCGGCCGTGCACCGAGCTCGGCGCGCGCCCGGGATACCCCGGTGCACGATCCCAGCTCGCGTAGTCGGCGGCGTGGATCTCATCCCACAGCGCCTCCGCGCCGGTGGGATCCTCGTTGCCGCACCCGCCCTGCGTCAGCATCGTGGCAGCGATCAGCAGACACGAAGTTCGTCTGTTCATCGCTTCACTATACCTGCCGCGATCGATCGATCCCAGCCCGCGGCGGACCTTCCTCGCGGGGATCCACACGGGTGCATGTACGCATGATCGTGGACGTCCCCCGCGCCCAGGCGGCCGCCGAGGTGAGCCGACCACGATTGCCACCGCGAGCTGACCTGTCGTTGTTTAGGCCCGGCTGATGCATAGATGCATATCGGCCGGGCCTGTCGCCTGCGGGGATCACAGATTATGCGATCACAGGAAGCCGCCGACCGCCCGCGCTCGGCGTCGTCTCGCCCTCGCCGAGGAACTGACGTGACCACGATCGAAAGCGTGCGATCGGACCGTCCGCGTCGCACAGCACAGGACGCGGCTGACAGATCTTGCTCTCCCAGATCGGGATGTCGCGCTCAAACTCGCGTCGAGCGGCGATGGCCGCGATCCCGCGGATGACGCCCCGCAGCGGGGCCGGCACGGACCTCGGGACCATGAAAGTCATCCGGTGGATGATGGTATCGGCGTCGATCGGCATCGTCGATGCGAAGACGATAAAGGGCATGTTGCCCGTCGAGCGAGCCACCGAGATCAGCGGCCCGCACCAGTCGATGTCGAGGGACACGTTCGCCTCGAAGCCGAGACGGCGCCAGAGCACGTTGCTGCGCATCCTGAAGTGCACCCCGTCGACCGCGGCGTCGAGGTTCGGCGGCTCGGGGTAGCCATGCAGGACGTGGAAGTGCGCCCGATCGACGCCGTTCTCGGCGAGCTCGCGCCACCGCGTGCGGATCGTGTACGCGACGGTCGTCGCGCCGGGCGCGGCGTCGAGTCCGTGGCCGGGCAGGGCAGGGACCTCGAACCACGGGTCGCGGCCATCGGCGTCGTGCCAGGCGAGGATGATGCCCCCCGCCTCCCGCACCGGCCAGCTCCCGAGCCTGGCTTTCGGCGGGATCTTCTTCGCATGTGGGATCGCGGTGCAGACGCCCTTGCCGTCGAACTGCCAGCCATGGAACGGACAGCGCAGATTGTTCTCGACCACGGTACCACCGACACCGAGGTCCGCGCCGAGGTGTGGACAATATGCATCGAGGACCCGCGCCGCGCCGTCGGCCCCGCGAAACAACACGAGGCGCTGCCCGAAGGCCGCGACCGATCGCACCTGCCCGCGCCGCAGCTCCTTCGACCAGGCCAGCTGGACCCATCCGCTCGGAAACGGCCCGAAGTCGAATCCTCGATCAGTGGCGCTCGATGACATCGGATCTCCCATGAAATTGGACAGCACAGATACAGCGACGAGCTCCGTCGCCGGCCCGGCGCCGCGAACGTAGCACGCGCCCCCGCGGCTTCACAACCGGCGCGGCACCGCGACCGGGACGCGCATACCCCACGTACTGCAATACCGGTACATCCTCCGCCCCGCGATCCCGCGCGGGGGTCCACCGCGTGCGATCGCATCCTGCGACACATCGAGCCGCGTCCACTCAGGCGGGGCGAGTCGCTGCTCGGGTACGACGCGGTCGCGTCCGATGTGCCGACCGCGGTCCCGATCAACGTGTGGCCGCGCGCGTGGGCCCTGCCGCGCCCTGCCGACCGCGCGCCCTTCGACATCGACTTTTATTCCGACGATGACACGCCGCAGCAGGGCTTCCCGCAGGCGGTCGCGCTGCGACTCGATCCCGACGCCGACCCGCCGCTCGACCTGCCCGCGATCGCACGCCTCGCCGCCGCGCTGTGCACCTTCAACCGTGGGCCGCTTGGCCTCGAGCTGTACCCGCTGGACACCATGACGCAGGACGAGCTGCTGGCGGTCCTCGTCGCGGCCGACCCACCGGTCGAGTGTCGTGGGAGACGCCGGCTCGGCGGCGGCGGCGACCCTCCCTCACGCGCGCATGCCGTCACGACCGCCACGCTGCGCGCCCACGTGCTCGCGCTGGCGAACGCACCGATTCACGGGCCGACGCCGCCGTAGCGCACGCCGCTGAGGTGGGCCATCTCGCGGTCGAAGGTCGTCAGGTCGGCGGGCACGAACTTGTCGAGGTGGTCATGACCGCAGGCCCGCGCGAGGATCTGCATGAGCTCGACCGTGGCCCCGAGGTAGCTGGCGAGCTGCTGCGCCGAGCGCTCGATGTCGAGGCGGGCCCGCAGGTGCGGCTTCTGGGTGGCGATGCCGACCGGGCAGTTGTTGGTGTGGCACGCTCGCATCCCGAGGCAGCCGATCGCCTGGATCGCCGAGTTGGCGATCGCCACGCCGTCGGCCCCGAGCGCGAGCGCCTTGACGAAGTCGGACTCGGTGCGCAGGCCCCCGGTGATGATGAGGGTGACGTCTCGCGCCTTGCGCTTGCGGTCGAGGTGCCGGCGCG
>JAYUXQ010000770.1:0-3869 GCA_043752905.1 Nannocystis sp.
AGGAGGCTGTTGGTCAGCAGGAACAGCTTCTTGCCGGCGCTGCGGAACTTGTGCAGCGTCGAGCCGAGGTCGGGGTCGATCTGGAAGTAGCGCCCGAGCTCGGCCTGGATCAGGTCCTTGAGCGAACCATCCTGGTGGGCCTTGTCGATGCACTCGCGCACGTCGCTCCACGCCTGCGCGTAGCTCGGCGGACCGCCCGACGTCCACAGCTCCGGGTGATGATCGATGAGGTCCACGACCTCCGCGAACAGGGTCACCTCCGGCAGCGCGAACAACGTGTCGACGGCGGCGAAGCGCTCCTTCTCGGTGCCGAGGCGCTGCGAGCGGTACAGCGACTTGCGCTCGGGCCGGGGCAGCATGTGCTTGCCGTGGTAGGCGCGGCCGACGTAGCCGTGGCGGTCCATCTTGATGATGTTGCCGAACTTCTTGTCGACGACGAGGCCGCGGATCGCAAACGCGGGGTCGGACTTGATATCGCGCAGCGCGATGGGGTAGCCGCGCGTGAGCAGCTTGTCGAGGGTGCAGCGGATCGACAGCGCCTCGAGCTCGTCCTGACGGTAGAGCGCGAGCGTGTAGTCCATGTCGAAGCCGATGACCGGGATCTGGTCGAAGGCGAGGTCACGGTTGGTGAAGATCCGGCGAGCAAACGGAGCCTCGAGCACGAGCTCGGCCTCCGCGAGCAACTTGCGGATCGGTGTCGGGAGGCCGGACGCGAGGGACATGCGAGGGCAGCAGCCTAACAGGGGTGGTCTCCGGGCCCCTTTGCGTTCTGGCTTACAGAATGAACCGAGACAGTAATATTGATTTGATAGTTTTGTTATGAAAGGAGAGGGCTTTCACGGTCATCGGCGTTGGTGTTCGGGCTTACGAATACGGGGCCGTTCGTCGGCCGTATCACGCTATTGCGGGAATTCGTGGGCTTCCGTACCGTGATGAGGGAACCCCATGGCTGGACCTCCCCACTCGCTCAAGGATGAAAAGCGCGCGCTCTGGTACCTCCGGAAGATCCCGTTGCTGGAGGGGTTATCGACGGAGCAATACCGCGAACTGATCGGGCTGGTCGAGGTGAGAGAGCTCCAGCGGCGCCAGATCGTGTACCTGCCGGGCGACCCGGGCGAGCACGTGTTCTTCATCCAGGGCGGCCGGATCAAGTGCAGCAAGGTCTCGCGCGACGGCAAGGAGCTGACGCTGACCTACGTCGCGGCCGGCGAGTTCTTCGGCGAGCTGTGCGTGCTCGAGGGCCAGCCGCGCGAGGAGATGGCCGAGGCGATGAAGAACTCGATCGTCACGCTGCTGCCGCGCGAGAGGATCCGCGCGCTGCTCGAGGCCGAGTCGCACATCGCGTTCCGCTTCATCAAGGTGATCGGCGACCGCAGGCGCGCGATGGAGACGAAGATCGAACACCTGGTGTTCCGCGACGTCCACGCCAAGCTCGCGGCGCTGCTGCTCGAGCTGGGCCGCGAGTACGGCAAGGAGACCGAGGACGGCGTGCAGATCGACGTGAAGATCACACATCAGGAGATGGCCAACCTGATCGGCTCGACGCGCGAGACGATCTCGCTGACCCTCGCGGCCTTCAAGCGCAAGGAGCTGATCCAGCTGCAGGGCCGCACCGTGGTCCTGACGGATCAGGAGGGCCTGACGGCGTTGACCTGAGAGACAGGCCATCGGGCCGAGCGTGGCGGGGGGGGGCTACTCGCGGCGGTCGCTGAGGTCGACGCCGAGGAGCTCGGAGACGCGGGTGAACTTGTACATGCGGACGACGCCGAGCTCGCGGACCGCGAGGTTGCCGTCGGCGTCGATGACGACGATGCCGGCCTGGTCCTCGGGGATCTGCAGGGCGGCGCGGGCCTCGGGGGCGGCGGCGACGGTGGTCCAGCGCCTCAGCTCGACGTCCGCGAGGGCGCCGACCAGCACGGCCTCGACCTTGGGTGGCGGCGTGGCCCCGGGCTTGTCGCTCTTGTCGCCCTTCTCGCTCTTCTCGCTCTTCTCATCATTCGCGACGAGCTTGGCGTCGCTGTCGTGGACGATGCCGGCGAGGCGCACGCTGGGGTCCTGCAGCTGCTTCCACATGGCGTCGGTGTCGCCGTCGAAGCCGTCCTTGACGCCGGGCAGGTCGGTCTTTTTCACCGGATGGGCGAGGAACACGAAGATGCAGACCTTGCCCTTGCAGGCGGCGTTGTCGAGGGCGCCGAGCTTGAAGGCGGGTGCGGGCGGGAGGGTCGGCTCCTGGGCGCGCAGGAGGGTCTTGAGGCGCTCGATGAGCTTGTCGCCCTCGGGGCCCTCGGGGGGCGGGCCGCTGTGGCGCAGGAGGATCTCGCCGCCGGGGCCGAGGACGACGAGGCCGGCGTGGCCCTTGGGTAGCTTGAAGGCGCGGGTGATCGCGCCCTCGAAGTCGAGGTAGAGCGGGAGGCGCAGCTCCGGACGCAGGCCGCCCATGAACTCCTCGATCTTGCCGGCGAGCAGCTGGAAGCCCTCGGTGTCGGCGATGCCGTAGCCGACCACATCCTCGGGGAGGATCCAGCGGTTGAGCACGCGGTCGAACAGCTTGCTCTCCTTGGCCTGCATGCTCTCGCGGTCGCCGACCAGCAAGTACACGGTCTTGCCGCGCAGGTCGGCGAGCTTGAGGTCCGGGAGGCCGGCGCTGCCGGGGAGCACGACCTTGTTCGGGTCGGCCTCGGCGGCGTCGATCGGCGCGAGCTGGTCCGGGATGGCCTCGGCCCGCGAGCGGAACATCCAGGCCACCGCGCCGATCGCGACGAGCAGCAAGATCGTCAGGCCGATGAGAATGCGCTTGGTGAGCGACACGGGCCCGGAGTAACACGGGCGTCGCGGCATCGCCAGCGGGCACCTGCGGGGTTTTCAGGGCCCGGGCGGGTCGATGAGCAGGGCGCCCAGACGCAGCTCGCCGTCGGCGAGACAGGCGAGCGGGAGCGCGGCGTGCTCGGGGTCGTTGCCGGCGAGGCTGAGGGCGAGGGTCACGGCGTCGCAGTGGAGGTCGGCCAGCGGCGCGACGAAGTAGTTGCTGCCGTCGCTGGCGATGACGTGCACGGGGGCGGCGTCGCCGTAGGGGACCAGGAAGAACGGGAAGCCGCGGCCGAGGCCGGGCGCGAGCGGCCCGGTGGCGGGCGTGACCGGCAGCTTGGTGGCCTTCGGGGAGATCCTTCGCGGCATGTTGCCGTTGCTGGTCTCGAGCAGGCTGAGGCTGACCCGACCCTCGCGGTCGACGGCGGCGACGGTGCGGCTGCCGAAGCTGCCGATGATCGTGCCGAGCGCGATGTCGCCGGTGACATCGAGCGGGGTGCTCAGCGGTGGGGTGGTCAGGGAGATCGCGCCGCTGTCGCGCAGCTCGAGCACACCCGGAAAGGCGCCGCCGAGGCGCACCGACAGGGTGGTGGTGATGCCGGCCGGAATGTTGGCGATGACCGATGCGGGACCGAGGGAGTCGAGGTCGCTCGGGGCCGCGGTGCCGACCTGCTGCGGGGGGGTCCAGCCCAGCTCCTCGCCACGCCAGAAGCTGGCGATCAGGCGGTGGTCGCCGGGGTGCGGCTGCTCGGCGTCGGCCGCGGCGTGCAGCTCGGCGACGACGCTGTCGCCCAGCGCGACCGGGCGGCCGAAGGCGGCGTACTCGAGCTGGGCGTCGCCGAGCGCGGTGGGGAGGTCGAAGGCGATGACCGGGTCGAGCACGATCGGGCTCGGGTCGATCTGGATGTCGCGGGCGGCGATCGCCACGCCCGGTAAACCAACGTTGTAGACGGCGCGCATGCGGCGAGGCGGGGAGCCGTCAGGCTCGGGGAAGGCGACGGCCGATACGGCTGGCTCGAAGGACATGCTCTGAAGGACATGTCCTACGAGCGGGAGCACGACCG
>JAYUXQ010000771.1:0-3864 GCA_043752905.1 Nannocystis sp.
CAGCGGCGACGTCGATGTCACCGGACTCGAGCGCGCGCTCGACGAGGATCGCCACGCGACCGTCGCCGCCGATCTCGAGGAAGCCGGCACCGACCGCGATGCGCACCGAGCTGTCGCCCTCGCGAAAGCGGACCACGCCCGGAACGACCGGCGTCACGAACGGCACGTGGTCAGGAAGTACGCCGAGCTCGCCGGCGATGCCGGGGATCTCCACGCCCGTGACCTCGAGGCCGCGGCGACGCGGACCCATCGGGGTCAAGATGTCGAGTTTGATCGTCGTGGCCGCCATGGTCGTGCTCCCTCGTTGTCGGACCGGATCAGCCGCCGGCGAGCTTCTTGGCCTTCTCGATGGCCTCGCTGATGCCGCCGACCATGTAGAACGCCTCCTCCGGGAGGCTGTCGTGCTTGCCCTCGACGATCTCGCGGAAGCTCTGGATGGTATCCGCGAGCTCGACGAACTTGCCGTCGTTGCCGGTGAACACCTTGGCGACGTCGAAGGGCTGGCTGAGGAAGCGCTGCACGCGACGGGCGCGGCCGACGATCAGCTTGTCCTCCTCGCTGAGCTCGTCCATGCCGAGGATCTTGATGATGTCCTGCAGCTCCTTGTACTTCTGGAGGGTCTGCTGGACCTTGCGCGCGGTGTCGTAGTGCTCCTGACCGACGACCTCGGCGCTGAGGATCGTGCTGGTCGAGTCGAGCGGATCGACGGCGGGGTAGATGCCGATCTCGGTCAGCGCGCGCGAGAGCACCGTGGTGGCGTCGAGGTGGGCGAAGGCCGTCGCGGGCGCGGGGTCGGTGAGGTCGTCCGCGGGCACGTAGATCGCCTGCACCGAGGTGATCGAGCCCTTGGTGGTCGTCGTGATGCGCTCCTGCAGCGCGCCCATCTCCGTCGCCAGCGTCGGTTGGTAACCGACGGCGCTCGGGATGCGTCCGAGCAGCGCCGACACCTCGGAGCCCGCCTGCGTGAAGCGGAAGATGTTGTCGACGAAGAGCATGACGTCCTGGCCCATCTCGTCGCGGAAGTACTCGGCCTGGGTCAGGCCGGACAGCGCGACGCGGGCGCGGGCGCCCGGGGGCTCGTTCATCTGCCCGTAGACGAGCGCGACCTTGCTGGCGGCGGTGTCGACCGAGTTGACCAGACGTGTGTCATGGTTCATGTCGGCCTTGATGACGCCCGACTCGATCATCTCGAAGTACAGGTCGTTACCCTCGCGGGTGCGCTCGCCGACGCCGGCGAACACCGAGTAGCCGCCGAACTTCTTGCCGACGTTGTTGATCAGCTCCATCAGGAGCACGGTCTTGCCGACGCCCGCGCCGCCGAACAGGCCGATCTTGCCGCCGCGGCGGTAGGGCGCGAGCAGGTCGATGACCTTGATACCGGTGACGAGCACCTCGACCTTGGTGGACTGCTCCATGAAGGTCGGCGCGGCGCGGTGGATCGACCGCGTCTCCGTGGTCATCAACGGACCCTGCTCGTCGACCGGCTCACCGATGACGTTCATGATGCGGCCGAGCACGCCCTTGCCGACCGGCATCTGGATCGGCCTGCCGGTGTCGCGCACGTCCATGCCGCGGACCAGGCCGTCCGTGGTGTCCATGGCGATCGTACGCACCGTCCGCTCGCCGAGGTGCAGCGCGACCTCGAGGGTCAGGTTGTCCGGCTGGTCGCTGATGCGGCCGTTGCTGACCTTGAGCGCCGTAAAGATCTCGGGCAGACCGCCCGGAAACTCGACGTCGACGACCGGGCCGATGACCTGGGTGATCTTGCCAACGCCCGGAGCGGCTGATGCGGCTGATGCGGCGGATGCGTTCGCGTCGGCCGCTTGCTGCGGCGCGGAGCCGGGGCGGTTGCCGAGCATCGAGCTGGGCGTACCGAAGAGAGAGCTGGGCTTGTTGGTGGGCGGAGGCGGCAGGTTGGTCATGGGGCTCCGAAGCTACGGGAGGGACAGAGAACTCGGGGCGCTCGTGGAGGTCGGGGTGCCGCTAGCCCTTGAGGGCCTCGGCGCCGCCGATGATCTCCATGAGCTCCTTGGTGATCGCGGCCTGACGCTCGCGGTTGTAGTGGCGGGTCAGCTCCTGGATGAGCTGGCTCGCGTTGTCCGTCGCCGAGTCCATCGCGGTCCGGCGGGCGGCGATCTCACCGGCGATCGAGTTGAACATCGCCTGCTGCAGCTGCGCCTCGAGGGCGATCGGCAGCAGGTGACCGAGCAGGCTCGAGCGATCGGGCTCGAACAGCGGCGCGACCGGCTGGTCACCGCTCGCGCTCGCCTCGGGCGGCTTGACGGGCAGCATCTGCACCGTGCGCGGCTCCTGGGTCAGCACGCTCTTGAAGTAGTTGTAGGTCAGGTAGACCGCGTCGCACGGCGGCAGCCCGGTCCGCCCCTCGGCGGCCGGCTCGAACAGCGCCATCACCTCGGCGGCGACCTCCTTGGAGCGCTGCACCAGCGTGGCGAGCGTCGGCGCCTCGTGGAACCTTTCGATGGGTGTCCGGTTGGACCCGAGGAACGAGCGGCCCTTCTTGCCGACGGCGATCACGACGACCTCGCGGCCCTCGGCGCGCTCGCGGCGGATGAAGCCCAGGCCCGCGCGGTTGGCGTTGGCGTTGAAGCCACCGGCGAGGCCGCGGTCGGCCGTCATCAGGACCAGGCCGACGCGGCCGTTGCCGCTGCGCGGGGCCATCAGCGGGTGCAGGACCTCGCACTCGGCCGCGCCGGCGACGAGGGCGCGGACGACCTCCTCGAGGCGCTCGCCGTACGGACGGGCCCCGAGCGCGGCCTGCTGGGCCTTGACCAGCCGCGCCGCGGCGATCCGGCTCATCGCCGAGGTGATCTTGCGGGTGTTCTTGACCGAGGCGATACGCCCGCGGATCTCCTTCAGGTTGGCCATGGCTTGCTCCTCAGGCCTTCGCCTGCTTGCGCGCCGGGTCCTTGAGGTAGATGTCCTTGAACGCCTTGATCGCGCTCTCGAGGCCCTCGTCGATCTTGAGCAGATCCGGCTTGGCGGTCGCGCGGTCGATCAGCTCGAGCAGGTCGGCGCGGTTGTCTCGCAGCCACGCGTGCAGCTTGAGCTCGAACTGGCGGACCTCGCCGAGGTCGAGCTCGTCGAGGTGACCGCGGGTGCCGGCGTAGATGCTGACGACCTGCAGCGACACGTGCAGCGGCACGTACTGGGCCTGCTTGAGCAGCTCGGTGAGCCGTTGACCGCGGGCGAGCGTGTCGCGGGTCGCCTTGTCGAGGTCGGAGGCGAACTGCGAGAAGGCCTCGAGCTCGCGGTACTGCGCGAGGTACAGGCGCAGCGGGCCGGCGTAGCGGCGCATCGCGGCCGTCTGCGCGGCACCGCCGACGCGAGACACCGAGATGCCGACGTTGATCGCCGGCCGGACGCCCTTGTTGAACAGGTTGCTCTCGAGGAAGATCTGACCGTCGGTGATCGAGATGACGTTGGTCGGGATGTAGGCCGAGACGTCGCCGGCCTGGGTCTCGATGATCGGCAGCGCGGTCAGCGAACCGCTGCCATTGGCGTCGTTCATCTTGGCGGCGCGCTCGAGCAAGCGACTGTGGAGATAGAAAACGTCGCCCGGATAGGCTTCGCGGCCCGGCGGGCGACGCAGCAGCAGCGACATCTGGCGGTAAGCGACGGCTTGCTTGGAGAGATCGTCATAGACGATCACCGCATGCATGCCATTGTCGCGGAAATATTCGCCCATCGCGCAGCCGGTGTAGGGCGCGAGGAACTGTAGCGGGGCCGGCTCCGACGCGGTCGCGGCGACGACGATGGTATATTCCATCGCGCCATTTTCCTCGAGCGCGCGGACGATCTGGGCGACGGTCGAGCGCTTCTGCCCGATCGCGACGTAGATGCAGT
>JAYUXQ010000772.1:0-3862 GCA_043752905.1 Nannocystis sp.
CTGCGGGGCGACGCGCTGTTCGCCGTGGTCCGCCACCTCAACGCCGCCTCGCCGAGGATGACCGACGCGGCGGAGCGACTCGCGCTCGCGCAGATCAACCTCGAGGCCGCGCGCGCGGCCAAGAAGGCGACCGCGACCGCCGCCGCGACCGGGTTCCTCGATGCCGCGATCGCGTTGCTGCCGGCGGACGCGTGGGACGCGTTGTATGACCTGACCTTCGCGCTGCACCGCGAGCGGGCCGAGTGCGACTATCTCTCGGGCCACGCCGAATTGGCCGAGGCCGAGTTCGACGACCTGCTGGTCCGCGCGCGCTCCAACCTCGTGCGGGCCGAGCTGCACAGCCTGCGCATGGCGCTGCTGACCTCGCAGGGCCGCTTCGCGGAGAGCCTCGCCGCCGGGCGCACAGGCCTCGCGCTGTTCGGCGACGAGCTGCCCGATGACCCCGAGAGCATCATGGCGGCCTTCGGGGCGACGCTCGCGGCGATCGAGGCGGCGCTGGCGACGTCGCATGGGAGCCCGGTCGATACGCTCGCCGCGCTGGCCGACGCGCCCGCGCTGTCCGACCCCGACCAGCGCGCGCTGCTGCGGCTGCTCACCGAGGCGTTCGGCCCGGCGTTCCTCGTCGACGCCCGCCTCGGCTCGGTCGTCACCCTCAAGCACGTGCTGCTGTCGCTCAAATATGGGCACAGTGAGCTGTCGGCGTTCGGCTACGCGAGCTACGGATATATCCTCGCTGGCCCGCTCGGCCGGCCATTCGACGCCCAGCGCTTCGGCCACCTGGCCCTGCAATTGATCGAGCGGTTCCCGTCCGCCGAGGTCGTCAGCCGGGTGCACTATATGGTCGGCTTCTACCTCGGGCTGACCCAGCCCCTACGCAGCACGATCACACATTACACGATGGCGCTCCAGCTCGGCCTGGAGGCGGGCGAGCTGGTGTTTTCGTCGCAGGGCGCCGTGTTCATCCCGATGACACATCTGCGCCTGGGTGACGACCTGGGCCTGGTGCGCGAGAGCATCGCCCGGGCCGAGGCGGTCCTGCAGCGCACCCACGACGTGCTGTCGACGGCGATGCTGATGCCGCTGCAGCAGATCGTCGAGGGCCTGCGCCATCGCGCGTGGTGGGGCGGCCCGCTCGAGGAGGACACCCAGGAGGAGCGCGCCTGGCTGGCCGGGATCGACGCCTCCGGGATGGTCGTCGTCCGCATCTTGCATCACATCAGTAAATTGATCGTGCTGACATTTTTCGCGGAGTACGAGCGGGCCCGCGACGTGATCGCGGCGGTCGAGCCGATCCTCTTCAATGCGGTCGCGGCCCCCTATACGACGGACTTCCCGTACTACGCCGCGCTGACGCTGGCGGCCCTGTATCCGTCGCTCCCCGAGGCCCAGCGCGAGGCCGGGCTGGCGGACATCCGGCGCCATCGCGACGCCGTCGCGGCGCTGGCGGCCAACTGCCCGGAGAACGAACAGCATCGCCTGCTGCTCGTCGATGCCGAGCTCGCGCGCGTCACCGGCCAGGCGCTGGCGGCGATGGACGGCTATGAGCGCGCGATAGATTCGGCGCACCGGGGGACGTTTTATCACCATGAGGCTCTGGCCAATGAGCTGTGCGCCAGGTTCCACCTCGCCGGCGGCCGCACCCGCGTCGCCCACGTGTATCTCAACCAGGCGAGGTTCCTGTACGACCGCTGGGGGGCGGTCGCCAAGGTGGTCGACGTCGAGGCCCGGCACCCCTATCTCGTGATGCACAGCGAGGTCGGCAGCGGCAGCGCCTCGACGACCGGCAGGGCCTTCGTCACCAGCTCGCTGTCGAACGCGCTCAATCAGGGCCTCGACCTGGCGAGCGTCCTCAAGGCCTCGCAGGCGTTCGCCGCGGAGATCGCGCTCCAGCCGCTGCTGGAGAAGATCGTCCAGATCATGGTCGAGAACGCGGGGGCCCGCCGCGGGGTCCTGCTGCTGACGCAGGAGGGGCAGCTCAACATCGTCGCCGAGTCCTCGGCCGAGACCGGCCCGCACACGCTGGCCCAGCCCGAGCCGCTCAGGGACTCGACGAGGCTCCCGGCCTCGATCATTTATTATGTCGCCCACGCCAGCGACAGCGTGATCCTCGACGACGCCGCCCGCGCGGGGCCGTTCACCGGGGATATCTACGTGGCCGAGCGCTCGACCCGCTCGGTGCTGTGCACGCCGCTGGTGTACCAGACACAGCTCATCGGGGTGCTCTATCTCGAGAACGACCTGACGCCCTCGGTGTTCCCGGAGGGCCGACTCAAGGCGATCAAGCTCATCGCCTCCCAGGCCGCGATCGCGATCGAGAACGCCAATCTCTACGCAAACATGGAGCGCCTGGTCCACAAGCGCACCGATGAGCTCAGCCGAGTCAACGAGTCGCTGACCGCCAGCAACGCCGAGCTCGACGCCTTCGCCCGCACGGTCGCCCACGACCTCAAGAATCCGCTCGGAGCGGTCACCGGCTATTCAGAGTATCTGCTCGAGAACCTGCGCGAGATCGCGTTCGAGGAGGCCGAGAGCGTGGTCGAGAATATTCGCCGCGCGTCCCAGACGGCGACGAGCATCATCGACGAGCTGCTGCTGCTGGCCGGCGTTCGTAAGCAACAGGTCCAGGCGACGCGCCTCGATATGTCCGCGATCGTCAAGCAGGTCGAGCAGCGCATGGCATACATGCTACAAGAGCACGAGGGCCAGATCCGCGTGCCCGACAGCTGGCCGGCGGGCCTCGGCTATGCGCCGTGGATCGAGGAGGCCTGGACCAACTATATCAGCAACGGGCTCAAGTACGGCGGCGTGCCGCCGCGGCTGTCGCTCGGCGCCGATGTGCTCGACGACGGCATGATCAGGTTCTGGGTGCAGGACAACGGCGCGGGCATCAGCGAGGAGGACCGCAGCCGGCTGTTCGCGGAGTTCACCCGCCTCGACGAGGTCCGCGCCGAGGGCCATGGGCTCGGGCTGTCGATCGTTCGCCGCATCATCGAGCGCCTCGACGGACACGTCGGCGTCGAGAGCCGCAGCGAGGGCAGCCGGTTCTACTTCACGCTCCCGGCCGCGGACGTGTGAACCCGAAAACGCCCGCCGCGGTCGTCATGGCATGACGTCAGGCGCGGCGCGTGGTACTTCCGCGTCGTGTTCGAAGGCTTGCTCGACGCGGTTCATCGCGGCGCCCGGGCGGAGGCGTGGCACGGCGGTGTCGCGCTGGCCCGCAGCGGCGCCGTCCTCGTGACGGAGTGTGGCCCGGGCGGCTGGCTGCTGCGCGTGGCCGACGCGCAGGTGACCTGGGCCTGGACCGCGTGGCGGTGCACCTGCGCCGCGGCTCAGCCGTGCGTGCACGTGGTCGCGGCCGCGGCGACGCTCGACGCGACCGCCAGGCTGCTGCAGCGCGCCCCCGAGTTCGTGCGCGCCGAGCCGCGGCGTGCCCATCGCCTGCGCAGCAGTCCGGCTGGCCTGCACCTGCGAGTCGTCGATCTCGCGCACGATGGCGATGGGAACGTGATCGAGCGCCGGGTCGCGGGTACGCCCGGGGCGATGGACCCGGTGCTCGCCGCGTTGCCGGCCGATGGCGGCGAGCTGCTGTTGACGCCGGATAACACGGCGACGGTGCTCGCGGCGCTCGGGCGCGCCGAGGATGTCACGATCGACGGGCGGCCCGTGATCGTCGATCCGACGCCCTTGAACGCGCAGATGGTCGCGTGGCCGGGCGACGGTGACGGACGCCGGGAGGTCGCGGTGGCGCCCGGCGTGACCGGTATGTTCGCCGACAGCTCGATCGTGCTGTGCGGGGACACCTTGCGCCGGCTCGCGCTGCCGGTCGCCGTGAGCGAGCCGAGGCCAGCGGAGCCGCCGAAGC
>JAYUXQ010000773.1:0-9449 GCA_043752905.1 Nannocystis sp.
GCGGTCCCGCGGACGGCCGAGAAGGCGACCTCGCCGGCGAGGGCGCGACAGACCCGCATCGGCTCACCTGCCTGAAGGGCCAGGCGCAACGCGAGGCTCTGGAACTCGCCGGCGGCGATGTCGTCGACCATGCCGAGGCCCGAGGCGCCGACCGACCAGGCGACGTCGGCGCGGCGCAGCAGCGCGGGCGGGATGTCGGCCTCGGGGCGCTCGCGGAAGCGAAGCCCGCGTAGCGCGAGGGCGACGCGGTGACGGGCGAGCGCGAGCAGGGCCCGCCCGCGGCCCGGGGACAGGCGCATGTCGACGCTGGCGAGCACCTTTTGCAGCACGGCGATGCCCTCGTCGATCTGTCCGCTACGCAGGCGCTCGAAGCCGGCGCGGCGCAGGAGCACGAGCGCCTGGTCGCCGCCGAGGGCGTCGGCGGCCCGCAGGTAGGCCTCGGCCGCCTCGACGCCGCGGCCGTCGCTGGCGAGGGCGTCGCCGAGGAGCACGTCGAGGCGAGGTCGGTCGTCGGGGGCGGCGTGCTCGCGGGCGGCGCGGTAGAGGGCCGCGGCGCGCTCGAACGCGAGGGCCGCGCTGGCGCGGGTCGCGGCGAGCAGGGCATAGCCGGCGGCGCGGGCGGTCTCGCCGGCGGCGGCGAGGTGCACGCGCAGGCGCTCGATGTCGGGGGCGTGACTGCGCTCGAGCGCGTCGGCGAGGTCGCGGTGGATCTCGCGGGTGCGGGTCGGGCCGAGGTCGGCGAGCAGGGCGTCGCGGATGCGGTCGTGGAACACCTCGACGGTGGTCTGGCCGTCGATCCGGTGGCTGCGCAGCAGGTGCTCGCGGCGCAGCGCGGTGAAGATCGGCCCGGGGTCGCCGGGGTAGCGCGCGACGGTCGCGACCAGGGAGGGGTCGATCGGCTCGGCGGCGACAGCGACGACCGCGAGAAGGGCGTGGCTGTCGGGGTCGAGGCTGGTGATCCGGCGGCGCAGCAGGGCGTCGAAGCTAGAGGCCCCGGCCAGGGGATCGGCCGCCTCGGCGCCGCGCACGAAGTGACACAGCTCGACGATGAAAAGCGGGTTGCCGGCGGCCTCGCGGGCGATCGCCGCGGCCTCGCCGACGCGCGACGAGCCGGCGAGCAGCGCCTGCGCGAGGGCGGTGGCGTCGGCGGTGGCGAGCGGACCGAGGGCGAGCGGGCGCAGCCGCAGCGGCGGGCCGAGGTGGGTCAGGGCGCGCACGCATACGGAGTCGGTGGCGTCGCCGCGGTAGCTGGCGATCAGCAGCAGCGGTGGGGGGTCGGGCGGGCCGAGCAGCTCGCGTAGCAGGGCGGCGCTGTCGTGGTCGCCGTGGTGGAGGTCGTCGAGCACGAGCACGAGCGGGGCGTCGCGGGCGAGGCGCGCGAGCAGCTGGCGCAGCGCCTCGAAGGCGAGCTGGCGCAGCTCGTGTGGGGCGAGGCCGGCGTCGTCGGGCCCGGCACGGGCGATCGCGGGGACGCGGCGCAGCACCGGGAACAGGCGCGCGAGCGTGTGGATGTGCGGCGGGCACAGGCGGACGAGGGCCGTCGAGTCGCGCGCGTGCAGCTCGCGGGCGAGGGCGTCGATCAGGCCGTCGACGCCCTTGTAGGGCAGGCTCTCGCGCTCGCTGCAGCGGCCGGACAGGACGACGATCGCGTCGCGCTCGCGGGCGGCGAAGTGATCGATCAAGGCGCTGCGGCCGAGGCCGGCGGTCGCGGCGTGCAACAGGACGACGCCGGCCTGGCCAGCGCGCGCGTCGGCGAGGGCGAGGTCGAGGACGGCGAGCTCGTCGTCGCGGCCGAGGAGGCGGTCGCCCGGGGAGCCGCGCGTCGACAGCTCGAGGGAGGCGCGGGTCGGGCGGTCGGATGGCGGGTCGCCGCGGGTGGTCGCGGCGTCGCTGCCGAGCAGGGCGAGGACCTCGTCGCCGCGCGGTCGCTCGTCGGGCTCGCGCGCGAGCAGGGCCATGCACAGCGCGGCGAGGTCGGACGGGGCCCCGGGGTTCCTGCTGCGCACGGACGGGGCGTCGCCGGCGATCCGCCGGGTGATCATGTCGACGACGCTGCCGGTGAACGGGAGCTCGCCGGTCAGCGCCTCGAACAGCATGATGCCGACGCTGTACCAGTCGGAGGCCGGCGAGGTCGGGTCGCCGGCGGCCTGCTCGGGCGCCATGTACTCGACGGTGCCGACGATCTGCGCGGCGCCGTGGGGCTCGCTGGGTCGGCCGTGGCGCTCGACGACGAGGCCGAAGTCGAGGATGACGACCCGGCCGGCGCGCGCGACGAGCACGTTCGAGGGCTTGAGGTCGCGGTGCTGGATCCCGCGACGGTGCAGCGCGACCACGCCGGCGGCCAGCTGGCGCAGGAGGGCACGCAGGCGGGCCAGCTCGGCCGCGCCGGGCAGCGGCTGCGACGATGTGGCGCCGCGCACGTAGGTCGCGAGCTGGTCGGGGGCACTGCGGATCGTGTGGTCGAGGCCGTCGACGCTCGGCCTCGGGGCGGCCTCGCCGATGTCGCCGATGTCGCCGCGGACGGCCGCGAGGAAGTCGTGGCCGTCGACGAGCTCCATCGTGAAGAACCACTGATCGCCCTCCGAGTGCAGCTCGTGCAGGCGGGCGAGGTTTTCGTGGTGCACGTCGGCGAGGGCGCGAAACTCTCGCTTGAACCGGTAGAGGGCCTCGGGGTCGCGCTCACGCAGGGTCTTGAGCGCGACGACCTCGCCGTGGGTGCGGTCGAGGGCCTCGTAGACGACGCCGTAGCCGCCGGCACCAAGGCGCCGGCGTATCTCGAAGCGCGTGGTGCCAGGAAACTCGCCGGGGTCGGGCGTCGGCATCGAACTGGCAGTGTATCGCAGCAGGGCCCGGCGTTCGCCGGGAGATCGCGGCCGTGCCGCGCGACTTCAGGCGCCCGGGCTCGCCCGTCACGCGATGGGGTGGGCCGGGGCGGGGCGGGGCGGGGCGGGACGGCCCGGGTCAGCGCTGGCCGGCCCGGGTCAGCGCTGGGCGGCCCGGGTCAGCGCTGGACGGCCGGGCCGCGGCAGGTGCCTTCTGCGATCCGGCAGTCGTCGCGGCAGCCGTCGACGTTGCTGTCGCAGGTCAACTTGCAGGTGGCGCGGTCGGTGGCGGACAGCTTGCCCTCGTCGCAGCCGCGGGTGCACGGGGCCTGCCGCGTCGAGCAGGCGCTGCTGCACTGCTGGGCCCGGGTGGCGCACTGGGCGGCCTTTTGCGCGTCCGCCGGAGTCAGGGCGTAGCCGGATGAACCGGATGAACCGCTCTGCGGGACGACGCCGCCCGAGGAGCGGATGACCTCGGAGCGGCGGCTGCTGGTGTCGGGTGCGTCGCCGTGGAAGACCTTCTGGGTGGTCGGGGCCGGGCCGCGGCTGCCGGTCGCGTTGCAGTTGAGGCGACACGTGGCGCGGTCGGTCGCGGGGGTCGACTCGGAGTTGCAGGTCGCCTCGCAGGCGGTGATCGAGCCGCGGTCGACCGGGGCGGGCTGCGTGGTGCCGGTGTTGGGGCGGCTGGGGCCGCCAGTCGACGGTGGAATGCTGGTGGCCGCCGGGCGGTCGGTGATCTGGGCGCACTGCAGGCGGCAGGTGGCACGATCGCTGTTGCTGCTGTTCTCGGCGTCGCAGCTGCTCTCGCACAGGCCGCGTTGCTGCTGCCGCTCGGCCATGCTCGGACCGGGCGGCGTCGACGGGGTGGTGGTGCCGAGAGCCGGGGTGACGGCGGGTCGGACCGCGGGGCCGCCGGGAGGGGCCTGACGCGGGCCGGTGTCGCCGGCATAGCGCTTCGGGCCGGTCGCCACGGGTTGCGCAGGTTGCGGCTGGCCTGGATCGCTCGCCGGGGTGGGGGTGGGCTGGATGGATGGGGCCGGCTGGGTCGGCGCCGCGGCGGTCGGCTTGCACTCGAGCTCGCAGGTGGAGCGCTCCAGCGAGGTGCCGGCGCGGGCGGTGCACTTGTCGAGGCAGGGGTTGCTGCCGGACCGGGACCCCGCGCAGGCCCCGAAGCCGAGCAGCGTCACGATCGCGGTCACGGTGCTTGCGATCGCCAGGGGAGAGAGCGTGTTGGGTCGCATGGCCAGGGCCTCCAGAGTGCCCCGCACCATAGCAAATCGCGGCGAAAGGGCAACGCGAGGGGCGCCGGTCCGCCCGCGACGCGGCCCGGCTCACCTGGCGCGAGAGCCAGGTGCTCGCGGCGATCCGACGGACGTCGCCTACCTGGCCGAAAGGTCAGGTTTTGGTGAGCTGTCCGGAGGGACAGGTCAGGGGCACTGGGCGCCGCAGTCGGACTTGGCCTCGCTGACGCAGATGCTGTCCCACTGGGTGTTGCAGCAGAACGAGTCGAAGGCGCACACGCAGCTCTGGATGCCGGGGACCTGGCACCCGGCGCCACCGCCGGTGCAGCAGTCGCCGGAGGTACATCCGCCGGTCCCGATCGACGTGCAACTGTTGCAGGTGAGGCTGCCGCCCGCGAACTTGCCGGGGTCGATGCCCGGGCAGGTCTGCCCGTTGAAATTGCCGCCGTCGCACTGCTCGCCGCCGTCGACCACGTTGTTGCCGCACTTGCTGCAGCCGGCGGTGTTGAAGGCGCAGGTGGTGCAGGTCAGGTTGCCGGCCGCGAAGCCCTGGCTCTGGCAGGTCTGGCCGCCGAGGTCGCCGCCGTCGCAGGCCTCGGCGGCGTTCTTGACCCCGTCGCCGCAGTAGACGCAGGCGGTCTTGTTGAGGCTACACGAGGCCGGGCTGTTGCACGCGAGGGTGCCGGCGCTGTAGTTGCCGCCGTTGGGGCTGGGGAGGGTGGTGCAGGCGGCGTTGCCGAGCTGCGGCGCGGTGCAGTTGGTGCCCTGCTGGCCGCAGTCGCACTCCTCGCCGGGGTCGACGGTGCCGTCGCCGCACGAGGGGCTGGTGCACTTGGACTTGTCGAAGATGCACGACGGGGTGCAGGTGAGGGCGCCGCCGGTGAAGCCGAGGGTGGTGCAGTCCATCGCGTCGAGGTTGGCGCCGTCGCACTCCTCGGGGCCGTCGAGCATGCCATTGCCACACAGCACAACGGGGCCGGTGCTGCTCTCCTCGCCGCCGCCGGTGCTGCTCTCGGCATCGACGGCGCCGGTGCTGGTGTCGGTCGTGGTGGTGCTGGTGCCGGGGTCGGTGGCGCCGGTGGTCGTCTCGCGCATGTCCATCGTCTCGCGGCCGGTCGTGCCCTCGCCGGTCGGCGTGTCGCTGGTGCTCGTCGTCGGCTGCGCGCTGCTGGTGCTGGTGCTGCCGGCCGGGTCGCTCGGCTGGGGGTTGCTGCCGAAGCCCGAGAGGCTGGTCATGGTCTCGTCGGCACCGCTGGCGCAGGCGAGCAGCAGCGTCACCGGGAGGGTCGACCAGAGGGCACGTCGGACGAGGAAGGCCATTGTCGAATGATAGAGGGCCGGGCCTGCGCCGGGCAATTTCTTACGCGCTCGTTCGTACGCGGAAGTCATCGCAATGGGGGCGAGGGTCCCCACTGCTGCGTCTGGAGACGCGCGGGTCAGGACAGGAGCGCTTCGGACGGCGGGGCGTCGCCGGCGAGCACGAGCTCGAGGGTCGGGCCGATGATCTCCTGCCAGGCGTCGTGGCGGACCTGCGCGAGCGCGGCGAACGAGAGGCGGCCGTGCGCGGCGAGCAGCGCCGGCGGGAGGATGTCGGTCTGCGTGGCGGCGGTTTGCGTGGCGGTCGACGCGGTCATCAGCTCGGCGGCGAGGCGACGGACGGCGTCGGCGACCCCGGCACCGCCGCGGTGGACCGCGAACGCGAGGGTGGCCCAGGCGAGCTCGGCGTGGCGCGTCTCGTCCTCGGCGATGCCGGCCAGCGCGGACTGGACCGGGGCGACCTCGCAGCCGCGCGAGGCCCGGAGGGCGGCGAGGGCGGCGATCGTCTCGCCGACGCAGCCCTCGACGAGGGTGGCGCAGGCGAGCGCGACGAGGCCGCCGTCGCGCGGGGCGAGCATCGGCAGCGGGCCGGGCTCGGCGGCCTCGCCGACGTACAATGCGGCGAGGGTGAAGCAGGTCTGCGTGTGGCGGATCTCGTCGAGGCTGCTCTGTTGGCAGGCGAATACCAGCTCGGGCGGGGCGCCGACGGCGAGCAGCTCGAGGGTGGCGCGGGCGAACGAGGCGACCGCGGCGTGCTCGCTGCGGGCGTCGTCGAGCCACAGCGAGGCGAGCGCGCGGCGGGTCGCCAGCGGCAGCGCGGCGGCCCTGTCGTCCGCGACATGTCCGTTGAGCCAGGTGTCGCCGGCCTGCAGCGGCGCGCGCACGCTCGCGAGGTCGTCGTCGAGGAGCGGGCGGCCCGAGCAGTAGTCGAACCAGTGGTAGCAGCACTGGTCCTCGTCGCCGGTGGTCTTGCGCAGCTCGGTGGTGGCGATCCTTCGCAGGCGGCCCTGCATCATCGGGTTGAGCGAGAGGCCCTTGAACAGGCGCTCCTCGGACCTGGGCCTGGGGGTCACCGAGCCGATGATGCGGGTCGGGCAGGCCATGTCGTGCTCGGCGGTCGGCCCCGAGATTTTTTCGGCGACCTTGACCGCGCCGCACCAGTCGCCGTTGGGACAGCCCTCCTCCTCGATGCCGTCGGGGTCGAAGGGGTCCTGACCGGTGCGCGCGGGGTAGGGCGAGGCAGGGGCCGGCGTCGGTGCGGTCGGCGGCGCAGATACGGGGGTCGCCTCGGGGATGGGGTTCGCGGGGGCCTGGAGGGCCACGGGCGCGGGCTTCACGGGTGACCCGGCTTCCCCGCAGCCCAGGCCGGCGGTGGCCAGCGGGAGCCAGGCCAGGGCGGTGTGGAGACGCTGGCGAAGGAGCGAGGTATCGCGCATGGCGGGGACCTTATCACGAAGGCGCGGGGGCACGCCCCCGGGGAACACCTCGGGCCGACCGGCCTTGAGTTCGCGCGGGGCCCGGGCCATGGTTGCGGGCCATGGACGCGCACGCGCTCATTGTCGGGGGCGGCTGTGCCGGGCTGAGCCTCGGCGTGCACGTGGTGGAGGCGGCGCGGCGTGCCGGACGGGCCTGCCCGCGCGTGGAGATCGTCGAGCCGCGCGAGGCCTACGCCCGCGACCGCACGTGGTGCGGCTGGCGCTTCGGCGAGCACCCGTTCACGGCGGCGGTGAGCCATCGCTGGCAGCGCTGGGCGGTGCAGGAGGGGTCGCGGCGGATCGTCCGCGCGAGCGCGCGGCATCCGTACGAGTGCATCCCGGCGGATGCATTCTATCGACTCGCGCAGGCGCGGCTCGGGCCGGCGCGACTGCGGCTCGGCACGAGCGTGACGGCGATCGAGGACCGCGGGGACCATGTTGTCGTCGAGACGTCGGCGGGGACGCTGCGCGCGGCGATGGTGTTCGACAGCCGGCCCGAGACGCCCGGGGAGCAGACGGAGACGGGGGTCGACGAGGTCTCGCTCCTGCAACACTTCGTCGGCTGGGAGATCACGGCGCCGCGGCCGTGCTTCGATCCCGACGTCGTCGAGATGATGGACTTCGCGGTGTCGCAGGCGCGCGGCCTGCACTTCATGTACATGCTGCCGTTCTCGGACCGCACGGCCCTGGTGGAAGCGACGTACATCAGCCCGGCCGGGCTCGACGCGGCGCAGTACGAGTCCGACATTCGCGGCTGGCTCGAGCGAAGATATGGACTGCGCGAGTTCACGGTCGAGTTTCGCGAGGCCGGCCGGATCCCGATGTCGACGCGTCCGGCGCGGCCGCGCAGCTCGCCGCGCGTGGTCCAGATCGGGCTGCGCGGCGGCCTCGCCAAGCCGTCGACCGGCTATGCGTTCGCGGCGATCCAGGAGTTCTCGGCCGGGCTGGCGGCGCGCATCGTCGCCAGCCCGGACGGACCCGTGGAGCCGCCCGAGGCGCGTGGCGCCGCGGTGGTGGCGATGGACCGCGTGTTCCTGTCGTACCTCGATCGCCACCCCGGGCGCGGGCCGGCGCTGTTCGCCGACCTGTTCGAGAAGCTGCCGCCCGACTTGCTATGCCGCTTCCTCACCGACCACGGCTCGCCGCTCGACGGTCTGCGCGTCATGGCCGCGACGCCGCTCGGAGCGATGACCGCCGAGGTCCTGCGATCGCGCGCCCGCTGGTTGCGGCGCCCGGCGGCCTGACCTGTACTTTCATACCTGTACTTTCATACCTGTCCCTTCGCACCTGTCCCTTCGCACCTGTACCTTCGACCATGCCCCGACTCTTCACCTTCGGCACGCCTCCTCCGACCTCCGGCGACCCGCCCGTCACCACGGCCCCCGACTGGGTGCAGGCCAACCCGGCGCGCATCGAGCGGTCGCTGGCGCGGGCGCTCGCGCTGCCTTCGGGCGGCTGGTACGCGGTCGACGCGAGCAGCAACATCCGCGACAGGCCCGCGGGCTACACGATCGAGGGCCAGGAGCTGGTGCTGTGGCGGGCGCAGGACGGCGCGCTGCGGGCCGGGCCGGGGGCCTGCCCGCACATGGGCGCGTCGCTGGCGTGCGGGCGGGTGCGCGGCGACAACATCGTGTGTCCGTGGCACGGGCTCGAGCTGGGCGACGGGCCACATGGACGCTGGCGGTCGCTGGTCGCGCATGATGACGGGGTGCTCGCGTGGGTCCAGCTGAGCAGCCGCGGCGACGAATTGACACCTGCGCCGATCCTCGCGCCGCGGCCGAGCCCGGCGCTGTCGGGCGTGATCCGGATGGAGGCGGACTGTGATCCGGCGGACATCCTCGCCAACCGGCTCGACCCGTGGCATGGCGCCCACTATCACCCGCACTCGTTCGCGCGGCTCACGGTGCTCGAGGAGCGCGAGGACGCGATCGTGGTGCGCGTGGCCTATCGCGTGGTCGGGCCGCTGGCGGTCGAGGTCGACGCGACGTTCCACTGCCCCGACCCGCGCACGATCGTGATGACGATCGTCGCCGGCGAGGGCCGCGGCTCGGTCGTCGAGACCCACGCGACGCCGATCGGCCCCGGGCGCACGGCGATGATCGAGGCGACGCTGGCGAGCTCCGATCGCCCCGGCTTTCGTCATGCGCTGCGGCTGTCACGGTGGCTGCGTCCGGCGATGAACGCACGTGCCGCGCGGCTGTGGGTCGAGGACATCGCGTACGCCGAGCGTCGGTACGCGCTCCGGGCCCGTCCGGTCCGCCTGCACACGCTCCCGGGCGGTGAGGCGTGACGACGGCGCAGGGCGTGCCGTCGGGCACCTTCGAGGCCGCCTACGCGGGCGCGCCACCGTGGGACATCGGCAGGCCGCAGCCCGACCTCGCGGCGCTCGAGCTGCACGGCACGGTGCTCGACGTCGGCTGCGGCACGGGAGAGCACGCGCTGCACTTCGCGGCCCGCGGCTGCGAGGTGCTCGGCGTCGACGCGGTGCCAGCGGCGATCGAGCGCGCGCAGGCCAAGGCGCGGGCGCGCGGGCTCGCGGGCGCCGACGGTCCGCGCGGGCTCGGCCTGGTGACGCCGTCGGCCCGCTTCGAGGT
>JAYUXQ010000774.1:0-3856 GCA_043752905.1 Nannocystis sp.
ACGACGGTGAAGATGGACCGCAGCGCGACGGTGCAGTCCGGGAATAGCTCGCTGACCGTGCAGACCGGGTCCCACTCGGTGACGGTGAAGCAGGGGATCACGCATACTTCACAGGTTGCGGGTGTGTCAGTCACCGCGAAGACCGCCATCGACCTTACTGCACAGACCGCGAATGTCGCAGTCACGGCGAAGACCTCGCTGAGCCTCAACGCGCAGACCTCGACGCTCTCGGCGGTCGCCCAGCAGGGCGTGACGGTCACTTCGGAACTGGCGACGCTGGAAATGTCGGGGAAAGCAGCCGTCTCCCTGGCTTCGCGGGAAGCGACCCTCAGCTTGTCCGGGAAGCTGCCAGCGACGCTCAGCTCGGCCGAGTCCGTGACGGTCGCAGCCCCGAAGGGGGTTCTGGTGCAGGGTGGAACGCAGGCCACCGTGACCGCCGATAAGGTCCTGATCACTGCGACGAGCGAGCTCGTGCTCGCGGTCGGGACGAGCGTGCTGACCCTGAGCTCGACCGGCATCACGATCTCGGCGCCAAAGATCGCCAGCACAGCGATGGGCATGCACGAGATCTCGGGCGCGCTGATCAAGATCAACTGAGGAAGGATCGACCATGCGCATCCTTCGTCAGCTCCGCGCAGATCTCGAGGCCTTTCTGTCCGGCGAGGAGTACGGCCTGCTGCTGCTCCGCGTCGCGCACGATCATCTCCCGTGGATATATATGATCCTCCAGGAGATCGCCGCCACTTCGCCGGACGTGCATCTCGACTTTCCCCACGCTTTTGTGTCGGCGACCGCCTACGCGGATATCATCGCGGAGCGGGTGGATGCGAGCGCTCGCGAGGCCGTCGGGAGCGTCGCGCGGCCGCTCCCGACGATCTGCAACGACCCGGCAGTCGGGGCCGAGTCCCGGGTCCGGGCGGCGCTGGCCATCGCTCGCGACCTACTCCCCCGGGGCCCCGGCGCGCCCCGGCTGGTCTGTACCTTATGTCCGCTCGAGCTCCACGCGCCGGCCGAGCACGATCGCTTCGTCCGGGGTGTGTTCGGTCTCGAAGTCGCGCCGCCATGGTTTCATCGCATGCGGGTGCTCGTCCACCTGCCGCCCGACGCGCGGGAGCCTACGTTGCCGCGGATGAGCCGCGCTCTCGCGGTCGACCTGTCGTCCGGGGCGATGGCCCGTAGCGTCGAAGTCGAGGCGCAAGATCTTGCGACGCCCCCGCCGCAGCGGGCGCAGGCGCTGCTGCAGGCCGGCACCCTGCAGATAGGCCTGCAACGCCACGACGCCGCCGCGCTCAGCTTCCACCAGCTCAGGACATACGCCCAGCGCGCCGGAGACCCGCTGTTGACGGCGCTGGCTTGCCACGGCCTCGGAGAGGTCGAGCGCGCCCGTTCACGTCGGGCAGAGGCGCAGGCGTGGTACGAGCGCGCGCTGGTGCCCGCGGGTGAGGCAGGGGTGCCGATCGTATTGCTGATGGTCGCGCGCGCGCTCGCGGACATATATCTCGACGCGGGGAGACATGCGGAGGCGGAGCAGTTCTTCGACGGCGCGCAGCAGCTCGCGGCGGCGCTGCCCGAGCCCGAGGCGCAGAGCCAGGCGCTCACAGGGCGCGGCCGGGCCCAGGCGCTACGTGGCGCGTCGGAGCCGAGCGCCGTCAGCTTCCTGGCCGCCGCCAAGCTCGCGCGACGATACCGCTGCGAGGAGCAGTCTTCGCTGCTGCGCTCCCGGCTAAAGGAGGCGCTGCGCTCGACCCTGCCGGCACCGATAGCGCTGGAGATCCGGCAATTTCTGGGAGGTGCCCCATGAGTGGGGCGACGCGGATCACCGCGGCGGCGGCCGAGGAGGCCCCTCCGCCACGGCCCGAGAGCCCGGCGCGCGCGCTGCAGCAGGGGATCGGGAAGATCATGGCCGGCGCGATGGCGCCGCTCGAGGCGATCAATCTCAAGATCGCCGGGGCCACCGATGCGATCTCCAGGGCGCTGCCCTCATTCCCCGCGGCGACGCGCGGGTCCCTGGTCATCGCCCTCCCGCATTCGCACCCGCACCCGCCGAGCTTCGGGGTGCCGCTCCCGCCTGTGGGGATGATCGCTCTCGGTTGCTGTATCTCGGTGTTGATCAATGGGATGCCGGCGGCTCGGGTCGGGGATATCGGCTTCAGTCCGACCTGCCTCGGATACTTCCCGGAATTCGAGATCTTCACCGGATCGTCCAAAGTGTTCATCGGCGGCATGCGGGCGGCCCGGAAGATCGATGTCACGATGCACTGCTGGCCGCCCAAAGAGTGGATGGCCCGCGGCGCCGTCGCGGCGCTGGTGGCCGCGGCCAAGGCGGCGCAGATGGTCATGCTCGTCGCGGGGGTCACGAGCCAGGTCGCGGGGATCGTCGCGGATGATGCGGATGCCGCGAGCGCGGATGATCCGGCCGTCGCCGAGGCGATGGCGCTGTCGGCGAGCATGGGGGCCGCCCAGCTGGCCGCTGACGCGGTGGCGATGGCTGCCGGGATGCTGATGGGCAAAGACCCTGGCGCTGGGCTGCCGACGGGCATGATCACCGCGGGGCACGCGAATGTGTTGATCGGCGGGTTCCCGATGCCGAGCGGCATGCAGATCGCGGGGCGGATCTTGCAGGGCGCCAAGCGTTCGCGGCCGCGCAAGGGCGACAACCCCGACACGGACCAGGGCCCGAAGACCTGCAAAGGCGCCTGACGCGAGGATAAAATGCCCGGCTGTCATCCCTGTCTCACAGATTCCCTGCGCCTGGTCGGTGACCCGGTCGATGTCGTCACCGGCGCGCTCGTGGAGAGCGCCGTCGACTTCACGCTGGCCGGCGACCCGGCGATCGTCTGGGGGCGCCATTCGAGCACGGCGTGGGTCGAGCGCGATGGCCCGTTCGGCTGGGGCCAGCGCCCGAGCTATGACCACCGCCTGCGCGCGGTCGTCGACGGACTGAGGTACGACGCGCCGGGCCTCGAGCCGATCGTCTTTCCGTACGGTGCCGAAGGCGGGCGATATGTCGGTCATCGGCTGGACCGCCGCGGCGGTGACTATCACGTGAGCACTCCCGATGGCGCTGTCCACGTGTTCGATGCGGCCGCTGTGACCGACGGGGCCCGGCTTCGGCGCGTGCTCGGCGAGCGAGGGGCGCTCGACCTGAGCCGCGATTCGCACGGCCGCCTGATCGAGATATGCGACGAAGGCGGCGCCCGCCGGGTCGTGCTCGAGCTGCGCGGCGAGCGTGTCGTCGCGGTGTCGCTGCGGACCCACCCGTCGCGCCCCAACGGGGCTCCGCTCGTGCTCATGCGATATCTCTATAGTGCGGCGGGCGAGTTGGTCGCCGCGGCCGACCGATACGGCCACCGCGAGACCTTCACATATGATGCCGCGCATCGCATGACCGCCCGCACGGACCGCAGCGGCTACCGCTTCAACTACACCTACGATCTAGCCGGGCGCTGCGTGGGCTCGTGGGGCGACGGAGGCGTCCAGGAGGTGCGCCTGCGCTACCTCGAGGCGGCGCAGACGACGGCGGTGACGCGCGGCGACGGCGGGGAGTGGCTGTATCGCCATGACGACGCGGGCTCGGTCACCGAGATCGTCGATCCCTATGGAGGGATCCGTCGTTTCGACTACGACCTCGAGGGCCGCCTCACGCGCGAGACGGACGCAGCGGGCGACACACGTGGGGCGCTGCGCTCGGCGACCGGAGATTTGCTGGCCTGGCGGACCGCCCGGGGCGGCCTGCGCCCGGCGGGCACGCCGAGCGGCCCTCTCCCACACGAGGTGCCCGACTCGGTATGTGCGCTCGAGCTCGGGCGGCTGGCCGCGCGGGTGCGGGCCGTGGCTCCGCTCGCCTCGCCGGGCC
>JAYUXQ010000775.1:0-9436 GCA_043752905.1 Nannocystis sp.
AGGGCCGCGCCGGCGCGCACGGCGTACATCATCACGCGGGCCCACTGGCTCTGGAACAGGAAGCTGCGCTGGAAGTCCGGCCATTCACGGGCGACGCGACCCCACGCGGTCGCTGGATCGCCGCCGTAGAAGTCGATGTGGATCCCGCCGATGAAGGTCCACAGGCGTTGCACATTGGGGGCGTCGTCGGGCCAGCGCTGTTGCACATACGCGAGCTCGGCGCGGGCGCGCGGGAGGTCGTCGTCCGCGAGCCAGTAGGCGACCTGCGGCCCCGCGCGCAGGATCGTGTCGGCCCAGGTGTCGTCGCGCTCGCGGGCCTCGGCGATAAAGCTCGCCATGCGCTCGCCGAGCGTGCGCAGCTCACCGAGCAGGAAGCTCGCCACCAGGCGAAAGGCCTGCGCGCTGGTCACCTCGTAGCCGCTGCCGATGCACTCGCAACGAAGGATCTGCTCGGCACGGTCGAGCACGCCGATCGCCTCCTGCCAGCGGCCGAAGTGAAACGCCGCGATGCCGCGCGCGAGCGCCAGTATGCCGCGCGGCAGCGCGTCCGGGACCCGCTGGGCCAGCGCGGTCGCCTGCGTCGCGGTCCGCTCGGCGCGCTCGCGGCCCGACTCGCCGCGTATGGACACGTACGCGACCTCGGTGGCGAGGGCGATCGCGGCGTGGAATATGTGACCTGTCTTCAGGGCCAGGTTCAAATGGCGCGCGTGGAACAGCGTCGCCAGCAAGGGGTCGTGCAGCGCGATGCTGCTGGCGATCGTCTGGCACACCGTGAGCTTCGCCAGGTCGGCGCGATCGATGCTCGCCGGGTCGCGCCCCCGCAGCGTGATCCCCCGCAGCTTGAGACGGGCGCGCTCGTAGGTCAGCGCGATGAGCATGCCCCGCGGCGTCGTGGGGATCGTCAGGTCGACCTCGGCGACCACCTGACGCATGGTCGCGATGCCCTCCGTGAACTGACCGGCGCGCAGCAACTGACCCGCGGCACGCGAGCGCAGGTCGAGGCCGGCCTCCGCGGGCATCACCGCCGCCGCCGCGAGGTACAGCTTGGCCGCCTTGACGCCGCGGCCCGCGTTGGCCAGACAGTCCGCGAGGCGACACGTCAGCTCGCCGCGGGCCGGGTCGCTCTGCGGCTTGAACTCGAGGGCGAGGCGGTACAGCCGGGCCGCGCGGTCGAAGGCCAGACCCGCCGCCGCCTGCTCCGCGGCCATACGCGCGTAGTCGGCCGCCCGCTCCCACTCGCCCGCCTCGCGAAAGTGCAGCGCCAGCGCGTCCGAGTCGCGCCCACCCGCGGCCTCCATCGCAAACGCGAGCTGGCGGTGGCGGTCCTTGATACCCTCGCTGCCGAGCGTGCCGAGCACGACCTCACGGATGCGGTCGTGATAGGTCTCGACGGTGTTCTCGTCGCCGGTGAGCACGAGATGTTCGCCACGCAGGGTCGCCAGCGCGGTGCGGTCCTCGCCCTGCACGTTGGCGGCGACGGCCGCGAGGCGGACATCGACGGGCCCACCGGCGACGGCGACGACCTCGAGCAGGCAACGCGCCGCGGGCGGCAAGGCATCGAGACGCGCGAGCAACACCTGGTCGAGCGAGACCTCGCCGGGCCGCGCGCCGCCTGCGATCGCGTAGCGCACCAGCTCGCGGACGAACAGCGGCGAGCCATGGGCCTCGTGGGCGATCTGCCGCGCGCGCCCCTTGAGCTGCGGCGCCTTCTCGGCGAGCAGCTGCAACGCGAGGTCGGCGGCCTCCTCCTCCGAGAGCGGCCCGAGCTCGAGCGAGCGCATGTCGACCTCGCCGCGCGCGGCCTCTCGCAACGCGCTGACGACCCCGCCGTTGCTCGCCTCGCTGCGGTAGCTGGCGATCAACAGCAGCGCCGGCGCGTCCGGGGGCCGCAAGAGATCGGCGAGCAACGCCGCGCTGTCGCGGTCGCCCCACTGCAGATCGTCGATGTGCAACACCAGCGACTTGCGGTCGGCGAGTCGCGCCAACAGCTCCTTGAGCGCGGCGAAGGCCCGTCGTCGCAGCTCGCGCGGGTCGGGGCTCTCGCCGACCCGCGGCGGCGACTGGGACACCGCCTTGACGCGCTGCAGCACCGGGAACACCCGCGCGAGCGCGAGGATATCGCGTGGCATCAGCTCGGCCGCGCGGGCGTCGGGCAGGCGCATCAAATGTTGGCACAGCGCGTCGACCAGGCTGTCGAGCGCCTTGAATGACACCGACTCGCGTTCATAGCAGCGACCGACGAGCGTCACGGCGCGATCACTTCTTTGTAATCGGGCCAGGAACTCGCGCACCAGCGCCGACTTGCCCATGCCCGATCGCCCGCCGACGTGCACCGCGACCGCGCGCCCGCGATGCGTCGCCGCGAACGCGTCCTGCAACGCCTTGAGGTGCTCCTCGCGGCCGAGGAACAGGTCGCCGGCGTCACGACGCACCGCGTCGCGCGGGCGGATCCCACTCGGCCCCGAGCCCACTCGTCGCAGCACCTCGGCGGTGCCCGGTCGCTTCGTCGGGTCGCGCTGCAGCAGGTCGACGCACAGCGCCTCGAGGTCCGGCGGCACCCCTGGCGCCACGGTCCCCGGCGCCGGCGCCTCGCGCTCCTGCTTGGCCAGCAGCACCTTGAGGCCCTTGCCGCGAAACGGCAGCTCGCCGGTCAGGGCGACGAACATCATCACGCCGACCGCGTACCAGTCGCTCGCGGCCGAGGCCGGATGACCCGCGGCTTGCTCCGGCGACAGGTACCCCGGCGTGCCGATCATCGTCCCCGCCGCGGTCGATCGCAGCGTCTCGTTGAGGGACTCCGAGACCAGCCCGAAGTCGAGGACCACCAGCCGGCCCTCGCGCGTCAGCAGGACGTTGGACGGCTTGATGTCGCGGTGCAACATCCCCGCGCCGTGGATGACCCCGAGGCCCGCGGCGACCTGGCGCAGCGCGGCGCGCAGACGTTCATGGCGGACCTCCGGGTCCTCCGACGCGTCGTCGCTGTCCGAGCCGCGCACGTACTCGACGAAGCCGAGCCCGTCGACGTACTCCATCGAGAAGAAGATCTGGTCGCCCTCGAAGAACAGCTCGTGCAGCGCGATCAGGTTCGGGTGCGTGACGTCGGCGAGCAGGCGAAACTCACGCTTGAACCGATACAGCGCCCCCGGGCTGACGTTGAGCAGCGTCTTGATCGCGACCGTCTCGCCGCGCTCGCGGTCGATCGCCTCGTACACCACGCCCATGCCGCCTGCGCCGATCCGCCTGCGAATGGTGAAGCGCTTGAGGCTGGCGAACTCGAGGAACTGCGAGCTCTCGCCGGGGTCATGGCTCGGCTCGTCCGCGCGCGGCTCCGGCTCGCCGTCGTTGGTGGCGTCGTCGACCTCGCCGCTGTCGAGCGGGAGATCCGAACGCTCGAGCAACGCATCCAGCAGCTCCGAAGGCTTGCCAGTGCCCGTGCGTTGCGTGTCCTCCTCGCCACTCACCCTCGTTGCAGGGTACTTCAGCCGGCCCGCGCTGGCGCGAGGCCCCCGCCCCGGGCGCCCGAACAGCCGTGAGACCAACCACGTCGCTCCGGGCCCGCGCACCCGTCACGCATGAAACGGCTCAAAACCCCCGCTGGGAGCGCGCTTTCGTGAGATCGCGCAAGCCCCGTGTTCGCGGGGCCCAGGGCCGGGACGTGGTACCCACGGTGCGCATGACCTCGGATGCCCGCACGCCCGTCATCGTCGCCGCTGTCCGCACGCCGATCGGCCGGTTCCGCGGGGCCCTTGCGACGGTGCGCCCGGATGACCTCGCCGCCCTCGTGATCCGCTCGCTCGCCGAGCATCACAGCGCCGCGATGGAACAGCTCGCCGACGTGTACCTCGGCTGCGCCAACCAGGCCGGCGAGGACAACCGCAACGTCGCGCGCATGGCCACCCTGCTCGCCGGCCTCCCCGTCGAGATCCCCGGCGTCACCGTCAATCGCCTGTGCGGCTCCGGCATGGAGGCCGTGTTGCAGGCCGCCAAGTCGATCATGGTCGGCGAGGGCGAGGTCTACATCGCCGGCGGCGTCGAGAGCATGACGCGGGCCCCCTTCGTCATGCCCAAGGCCACCGAGGCCTTCGGGCGCGAGGCCCAGCTCTTCGACACCGCGCTGGGCTGGCGCATGGTCAACCCGGCGATGGAGCGCCTGTTCGGCGTCGAGCCGCTCGGCATCACCGCGGAGAACGTCGCCGAGCGCTACCACGTCAGCCGCGAGGACCAGGACGCCTGGGCCCTGGGCAGCCATCAACGCGCCGCGGCCGCCCAGGACGAGGGCTGGTGTGACAACGAGATCATCCCCGTGATGGTCCCCGGCGCGAAGGGTCAGGAGCCGGTCCGCTTCGCCGCCGACGAGGGCATCCGCCGCGACACCTCGCTCGAGTCGCTCGCCCGGTTGAAGCCCGCGTTCAAGCCCAACGGCACCGTCACGGCCGGCAACAGCTCGTCGCTCAACGACGGCGCCGCCGCCCTGCTGATCACCAGCCTCGCCAAGGCGCACAACCTCGGCCTGCGGCCGATGGCCCGCATCGCCGCGTGGGGCCACGCCGGCGTCGCTCCGGGCGTGATGGGCATCGGCCCCGTGCCGGCCTCGCGCTGCGCCCTCAAGCGCGCCGGCCTGACCAGCGCCGAGATCGGCATCGCCGAGTTCAACGAGGCCTTCGCCAGCCAGACCCTCGCCAGCATCCGCCAGCTCGACCTCGACCCCGCCAGGGTCAACCCCGGCGGCGGCGCGATCGCGCTGGGCCATCCGCTCGGCTGCTCCGGCGCCCGCATCGTCGCCACGCTCGCGCACAGCATGGCCCGCACGCGCACCCGCCACGGCCTCGCGACCATGTGCATCGGCGTCGGCCAGGGCATCGCCGTGGTGCTTGAGCGCAGCTGAGCTGAGAAGACGCACGCAGGGCCCCCGGCCCTCCCACGGCTCCGAGCCGCCCGCCTGCGCCTACCCTGGTCGCATGCGCTTGTTGGCCCGCACGACCCTGGCTTCGACGCTGCTGTTCGCCTGTGGCGACAACGGCGACATGCAGATCACGCAGACGAACCCGACCTCGCTGGACACCGGCGGCTCGACCGGGGCGAGCGGGGTGAGCATGAGCTCCGACCCCGGCACGACCACGACGGGCCAGACCACCACCGACGAGCTGACCAGCGAGCCGCTGACCACCGGCCCGACCTCACCAACCACCGGCCAGACCAGCGACGCCTCGAACACCGACGCGACCACCGACGCGACCACCGACGCGAACACCGATACCGGCAGCAGCAGCGGCGACAGCGGCGGCGTGGAGGACCTGATGAAGGTCCACGGCCACGCCTGTGCCAGCGATGCCGACTGCAAGGCGCTGCTCGGGGCCGATGGCGTGTGTCAAAAAGACATCCTCGGCGTCTACAGCCTGCCCGACGGATACTGTACCACATACTGTCAATTGCCGGATCAGCAGACCACGTATCAGCTCGACTCGAGCTCTTGTACGCTGGGTGCCGACTGCGTCGGCCTCATGGGTTACTTCGAGGCCTGCGCGCACGTGTGCACCGATAATGCCGGGTGTCCGCGCGACGGCTACGAGTGCCGCCAGATGCCGCAGATCAGCAACCCGGACGACCCCAAGTTCTGCCTGATGACCGAGGACAACATGATCCCGCCATGACCGGGGTCATGGTCCCCATCCTCCTCGACGGCGCCACCGGCACGGAGATCGAGCGCCGCGGCGGCCCCCTGTGCGCCCCGCTGTGGTCCGCGCAGGCCCTGATCGATGACCCCGCGCTGGTCCGCGAGATCCACCGCGGTTACCTCGAGGCTGGCGCGCAGGTCCTGACCACCAACAGCTTTCGCACCCACGCGCGCAACCTCGCCGCCGCGGGCCTGGCCGGTCGCGCGGCCGAACTGACCACATTGTCGGTGCGCCTCGCGTGCGAGGCCCGCGAGCAATATACGCGTACTCACCCCGAGGGCGTGTACGTGCGGATCGCCGGCGCGATGAGCCCGCTCGCGGACTGCTTTCGGCCCGCCGACTCGCCAGGTCGCGACGCCGGCCCGGAGCACCGCGAGATCGCCGAGCAATTGGTGAAGGCCGGGGCCGACCTGCTGTTGATCGAGACCATGGGTCGCATCGACGAGGCCGTCGCCGCCGTGACGGCCGCGCAGGGCCTCGGGCGCCCGGCCTGGCTCGCGGTGGTCGCCCGCGCCGACGGCCGCATGCTCGCCGGCGAATCTCTCGAAGATCTCGTCGCCGCGCTCGCCGACCTCGAGCTGCACGCGCTGCTGCTCAACTGCACGGATCTCCGTCACCTCGATGTCGCGTTGCCGGCCCTGGTCGCCGCGGCCGCGACCCGCCCTGCCCTGTGGCTCGGCGCCTATCCTCATACGGGCCACGCGGACCCCGATCGCGGCTGGCAGACCCACGCGACCACCGCGGAGGACTTCGCCGACGCGCTGGTCTCGTGGTCAGCCCGCCTGCCGCGGCTGCGTCTGCTCGGTGGCTGCTGTGGATCGACCCCCGCCTGGATCTCCGCCCTCGCGGCCCGCCTGCACCCCGACGCCGCTTCACGGGCCGCTGCCTTCGCCGCGCTCGCGGGGACCGGCTGACGCGACGTCGCCTGCGCCGCGCGTGACCGGGTGCGTATGCACGACGTCTGCCGGTATGCGGGCATCCCTGATAGCCTGCGCTGTGATGTCGTACCGCTCGCGTCCCGCCCTGTTGCTCTGCCTCGCGCTCCCCGCCTGCACCCCCGAGACCGGCGACGAGACCGGCGACGCATCGACGACGGCGGCCATCACGACCACGGGCGCCGACGCCAGCACAGGCACGCCGACCACCGGAGCGACGACCACGGAGCCGACCACCGGCGACAGCAGCGAGGGCGGCACCACCGAGGAGCCGGTCATGCCGCTGATGCCGCTGCCACCGCTCGCGGACCCCGTCCCCTTGACCGACACGCAGCTGCGCGTGCCGACCCGCGCGCGCGACGAGGAGCACCTGCTCGACCCGCGGATCCCCGCCGATGTCACCAAGGCGATCGCCGACGGCTACGGCGACATCACGCTGGGGCCCGGCGAGCCGGTGCTCCCGCGGACCTTCGACGACACCCCCGCCCCTGCACCGGGCCCCGGGGCCAAGCTGCTGGTGCGCTTCGTGCACCTGGCAGACACGCAGTTGTCCGACGACGAGTCCCCGGCGCGCCTGGCCAACTACGACGAGGCCGCCGACGGCGCGTTTCGCCCGCAGGAGGGCCACCTGTGTCGCATGCTCAACGCCGCGGTGCGGACGATCAACCGCATCCACGTCGATACCCCGCTGAGCTTTGTCCTGCTCGGCGGTGACAACACCGACAACTCGCAGAGCAACGAGCTCGACTGGTTCATGTCGATCCTCGACGGCGCGCCGCGGGTCGAGTGCGACTCCGCCGTCGACAACGACGTGATCCCCGGCCCCGACAACGACCCCAAGGACCCCTTCGGCCCGGTCGCGCTCGATGTCCCCTGGCGCTGGGTCACCGGCAATCACGACCTGCTACGCCAGGGCACCTGGCCGACCTCGGCGTACCTCGGCGAGCCGATCGGCGTGACCGCGACGGGCGGCACCCGCGATTATAGCCAGCCGGGTTCGCCGCTCGTCACCGGCACCGGCACCGTCATCGCCGACCCGAAGCGCGCCTTCGTGATGGAGGCCGACCAGCTCATGCGCGTCGCCTCGGCCGGCGACGGCCACGGCATCACCCCGGAGGCGCTCGAGCTCGGCCGCGCCTTCTACACCTTCGACGTCGAGGGCACGCCGCTGCGTATTTTCGTGATCAGCACGGCCGCGGCGACCGGGGCCTCCACGGGCCTGATCCGCCAGGCCGACATCGACGCGATCATCGAGCCGACGTTGCAGGCCGCGGCCGCCGACGACAAGTACGTCATCATCACCTCGCACCACCGCGCCTCCTCGCTCGACATCGGCAGCGAGTTCGGCGTCGGCGAGAAGTTCGCCGACGCGCTGACCGGTAACGACTGGACCGCCTACCTCGGCGGTCACGACCACGTGATCTTGCACCTCGCCGCGCACTCGCACACCATGCACGTCGACCCCAAGCAGCCGCTCGGCGGCCACGCCCACTGGGAGGTCGCCTCGCCCGCGCTGGCCGACTTCCCGCACGAGCTGCGTCTGATGGAGATCTGGGACCAGGACAACGGCGGCCTGACGATCCGCTCGATCGCCTTCGACTTCGCCGCCGACGACGACCCCATCGCCGCCACCGGCCGCACCCTCGGCGTCATGGACTTCACGAGCCGATGGGGCGGCGACGGCCGCGGCCCGAATGCGAACGACCGCAACGTCGAGCTGTTCATCGCCACCCCGTGAGCGAACCTCAGGACGCCGTCGATGCAGCCCGGGACGCGCCCATACTGGGCCGTCCTGGCGCTCGGCGCCATCTCGCGAGCGTGCCCCGGCATCCGTGGGGGGATCGACGCGTGCGCGCCATCGCCAGTCAGCGACCGGTAAGATCCGGCGATGACCGCGTTCTCGTTCCTGATTCGCCTCGTCTATTTCAGCGTAGCGCCGTTCATACTGGTGGTCTTGGCCGCCGTGCTACCGATGACGGGCGTGCTGATCAACGTCGTGCTGATGCTGATCGGCTTCGTGATGATCGAGGTGCTGCGCCCGCTGGCCGGACGCCAGCGAGCGGCGGAGTTCTTGCTCGCCAGGCAGCTCGCGTTCGAGGCGTACTACCGCGAGCATCCCCCGCGGCCGTTCATCTACTACGTCCTGGCGCCGCTGCTGCTGCCCTATTGGCTGATCAATCGTAAGGCCCGCCGCGAGCTCGGGCTGTACCGCGGCATCTCGCGCGTCGGCCTGCTCGGGCTCGTCGTGGCCAGCATCGTCGACTATGTCAACAACTGGTTGCCGGAGATCGGCTTCGACAAGTTCCTCGCCAACGCGATCGCGCTGCTGTTCCTTCAGCTGGTCATACTGCTGGGGTTCGTGATCCCGCTGGCGGTCACGCTGGTCACCTACCGCACCACCGGGCGCATGCGGGCCCTGTGGATCCTGCTGGGCGTCGCCGCCGTGGCGCTCGCGCTCGGCATGGTCGGCCTGCACGAAATCCGCGGCCACCTCGTCCCCGCCGAGGTCAAGATGCGGGCCGATGCCCGCAGCGAGGCCGCGCCAGTCGCCGCGCTCGCGGCCCAGGACGCGGCCCTGCAGTCCGTGTGGGAAGACCTACGCGCCGGGACGCTGACGATGGACAGCGACGGATGGCTCACCGGCGGGAGCCTCGAGCGCGCGCAAGCCCGGCTCGCCGCGTTCTATCGTCAGGACGAGGCGCAGGCCTTCACGTTCCACGTCTGGCCGGTCGACGCCCCCTCGCACGCGATCCTGCAGATGTGGCGCCGTAACAGCGTGGACCCGGTATGGCGCGCGCTCGACGGGTCCGGCGCGCCGCTCACGGA
>JAYUXQ010000776.1:0-3851 GCA_043752905.1 Nannocystis sp.
CGCCGCCCAGCCCGCACGGCCGGGTCGCAAGATCGACGGTGACCGCATCGGGATCAGCACCCGCCCGCGACGGCGTAGTCCTGGGCCTTGACGGTGTAAGTCCCGCCGGGGAAACGAGTCTGAAGCTCGGAGATCACGGTATTGGCGGTCGGGCAATCGATCTGATCGACGTAGATGCGCACCTCGTAGTAGAGGGCGTTGTCCTCGTAGATCGCGCCCGGGTACTTGCTGACGACATCCTTGAACCAGGTGAGAGCGGCGGGCAACGCCCCCATCGCGTACTCCGAGCGGCCGAGGTAGTAGCTCGCGTTATCGAGGTAGAGCGAGCCGGCGAAGTCGAGGACATGGGTGAGGGCGATCTTCGAACCGGCGTAATCCCCCATCGAGAAGCGGGCGCGGCCGAGATAGAACGATGCATTGTCCGCGTAGGAACTCTTCGGGTACTTGGACTCGAAGCTCGCCAGGACCGCCTCGGCGCCGCCGAAGTTGCCGATCTCGAATTCGGTGCGGCCGCCATAATAATAGGCGTTGTCGACGTAGGTGCCGGCCGGGTCCGCGCTCACCGCGGCGTCGAAGTGGGTCAGCGCAGTGGCGAAGGTGCCCAGGCGGAACAGGGAGCGCCCCCAGAAGTAGTGCGACTCGTCGACGAAGATGGAAGCCGGATACTCGGTGATGACCGCCTGGAAGATCGGATTGGCCCCCGCGAAGTCGACGAGAGCGTAGCGGCAGCGCCCGTGGAGGTAGCCGGCGTTGTCGCGGCGTGGCGAATCAGGATACGTGTCCCAGAGCTGCACGAAGAGCGGATCGGCGCCGGTGAAGTCGGCCGCGTTGTAGAGGGCGAGCGCCTTCTGGAACAGCAGCTCGTCCTCGGACATGGGGTCGATACCACCGGTCGTCGGCTCCATGCCGCCGCCGGTCGTCCCCTCGGTCTCGCCCGCGGTCTCGGTCTCGGCCACGGTGGTGGGGTTGGTGGTCGTCGGGGTGGAGGCGCCCGAGTCGGTCGCGGTGGTGTCGGTGGTGCCGGTGGTGCTGCTCGCGTCGCTGTTCGAGCTCGTGGTCGATTCGGGCGCGAGGCAGGCGCCGGTGAGCATTGAGCCGCCAAGGAGCGTGGAGAGGGCGACCTTCGAGGACGTAAGAATGGTGTATGAGCGATTCATTGGTTCTTTCAATCAGGTGTTGAGCACTTCTCGAGCAGCTCCAGGGCGCTGCGTTCGTCGGGCTGCTGGCGGAGCACCGCCTCGACGTGGATCTTGCAGTCGCTCGGGTCGCTTTTCCGTCGGGCGATCTCGGCGAGGGCCATCCGGATCTCCGGGTCGGCGGGGCGGACCTCGAGGACCTCCAACAGATGCTCGCGCGCCGGGTCGATGCGCTCGCGGCGGAGCAGCAGGAGGCCGAGGTTCTTGCGGGCGCCGAAGTGGGCCTGATCGTGGGCCAGCGCGTGCTCGTAGGCGGCGACCGCCTCGTCGTCCCGAGCCTCGGCCGCGAGCGCGATCCCGAGGTTGAACCACGCCTTGACGTAGCGCGGGTGCTGCGCGAGCAGCGTCTGGTACTCGGCGATCGCCTCGTCGACCTTCCCGGCCTTGCGCAGGGTGACGGCGACCTGCAGCCGGGCGCTCCGCTCGGCCGGGTCGATCTCGAGGGCGCGACGATAGGCGGCCAGCGCCTCGTCGTCGTGGCCGCGGGCCGAATGCACGCGAGCGAGGTTCACCCACGCCGCCGTGTAGGTCGGCTTGATCTCGAGGGCGTGGCGAAACTGGGCCTCGGCCTCGTCGTGGCGCTCGCGGTCGCTGTATACCAGGCCGAGGTTGTTGATCGCCGCCAGATACTGCGGGCGAGCCGCGAGCGCCTTCTGATAGGCGGCGATCGCCTCCTCGGGCCGCTCCGCGGCGCGCTCTAGCAGTCCGAGATTATACCAGGCCTCGGCGTAGGGCGTGGGCGAGGCGGCGATCGCCTCCTGAAAGTGTGTCCGGGCCTCCTCGAAGCGACCGGCCTTGAACTCGACCAGCCCGACCAGGAAGTTGGACTCGGGCCGCCGTGGGTCGAGGGCCAGGATGCCTTGCGCGCTGCGTCGCGCCGCCGCGAAGTCCTCGCGCTCGAGCGCCATGTGGACCAGCCGCTGCCGCGGATGCCGGAGCCCGGCGTCGAGCTTTTGCGCCTGCTGGTAGGCGGCGTAGGCCTCCGTCTCGAGTCCGGCCCGCTCGTAGGCCCGGCCGACCACATCGGCGACGTACGCCGAGTCGGGCGCGAGACGGACCGCCTGCTGTGCGTAGCGCAGACCCTCGGCGGCCGAGCTCTCGTCGCCGAGCTGGCTGAGGTCGAGCGCCGCGCGGGCCCAGATCGAGGCGACGGCGGGGGCCCGCTCGACCGCCCTCCTGAAGGCGTCTCGCGCCTCCTCGCCGCGACCCGCGACCGTGTAGGCCTGGCCGAGAGCGGCGAGGGCCCGCGCCCGCCGGTCGTTGCTGCCCGCCTCCGTCACCGGCTTGAGCAGGACGATCGCCTCGTCGTGGCGCTTGCGCGCCAGCAGCTCGCGCGCGTAGGCGACACGGGTCGCCGCGTGCATCGGCCGCAGGCGCAGCGCCTCCGCAAAGGAAGCGAGCGCGGCCCGGTCGTCGCCGCGGTCGCGGGCCAGCAGCGCGCGGTCCAGGTGCGCCGGCCCGCTTTTGGGGTCGCGCGCGAGCGCCCGCCCCAGCGCCTCGTCGGCCTCGGCGCGACGACCGGCGCGGCGCAGCCAGTGGCCATACTCGGCCACCAGCGCCGCGCTGTCCGGCGTGGCGGTGATGGCCGCGGTGAAGCGGGCCAGCGCCTGCTCATAATCGCCGCGACGGGCCAGCAGGCGGGCCTCGGCATGGGCCTCGTTCGCCGCCTCTCCGGCCTGCCAGGCCTCGTCGGCCTCGTCGTCGTCCTGGCCCTCGCCATCGACGACGACCTCGTCGCCGCTGATCTCCCAGGTCATGACGCGGCCCTCCGCGTTGCTGGCCACGACCTCGAGGGCCGCGGTGCCGCCGAGGAACAGGACGAGGGCGCTGACCATCGGCCACAGGCGCGTGCTGCTCATATCATTCCCTCCTGCTGCAGCGCCGCACCGAGGGTCTGGCCGCAGATGTTCTGGATCTCGAGTCCCGGGCGCGCGTTGATCTCGAGGACCACCGGCCCCCAGCGGCGGTCGACGCAGATGTCGACGCCGAGGTAGCCGAGCGGGACCGCGGACGCGGCGCCCAGCGCCACCTCGACGCAGGTCGCCCACGCCGGCAACGCGCGGCCGATCAACGGCTCGCCGTTCTCCGGGTGGAGCGCCACCGCGTCACCGCCAGAGATGGCCCGGTACGTCACGCCGTCGCGGATGTCGACCGCGACGCCGATGCCCCCCTGATGGAGGTTGGCCCGGCCGCCCGAGCGGTGCGTCGGCACCCGCACCATCGAGAGGATCGGCCGCCCGCGCAGGACAATGACCCGCAGGTCGCACACCCCATCGGCCCAAAACGCCTGATACAGCGCGTCGGGCTCGATCCGCTCCTCGATCAGGATCCGGTCCTCCATCTCCTTGGAGAAGCAGCCAAAGGTGATATTGGCGAGGTGCTGGCGCATCTCGTGGGCGGCGATCTCCCGCCCCTTCACGGTCAACCAGCCGCCGTTCGTTCGCTTGCCGACGACCACGATCCCGTCGCCACCGCTGCCGCTCGCCGGCTTGACGACGAAGTTCTCGCGCTCGCGAAGCTGCTCGAGCACCGCATCGACCTCGAAGAGGCCGCGCCCGACGGCGATCGTCGGCGCGACCGGGACGCCCCTCGCCTGCAACAGCTCCTTGCACAGGATCTTGTCGTCGGCCATCGGATAGTGCCGCCGCTCGTTAT
>JAYUXQ010000777.1:0-3851 GCA_043752905.1 Nannocystis sp.
TGCTCGATCTCCCCGGGGTCGAGCGGGTCGGCCGGGCCGTCCGGCGCGCACGCCGACAGCAGCAGGGCGAGCCACCTGACCTTCGGGACATGACGCAACAGCACGCACATCGGACCAGCGTAGCCCAACTCGGCGTCAGCGGCGACGCCGACGGCGCAGGAGCAGCAGGAGGGCGGCGAGGGCGGCGGGGGGGGTCATGGGAGCGTCGCCGTGACAGCCGCAGCCGGTGTCCATCGTGTCCATGGTCGGGTGAGTATCACCTGTATCACCTGTATCACCTGTATCACTGCTGTCGCCGCCGGTGGTGAGGTCGGGGCAGTCGAGGACCTTGTCGGCGTCGGGGTTCTCGGCGCAGAAGTCGTAGGGTGGGTCGGTGGTGGGCTCGGGTGTGGCGGGCTCGCTGTCGCCCGCGGGGTCGGGGACGGTCTGGATGTTGACCTCGCCTTGCATGTAGCTGACGTGGCGGCGGCCCTTCGGATCGACGATCTCTGCCTGCAAGGTGACGATCTGACCGGCGAGCGCGTCGGGCGGGATGAACTCGAGGTCGAGGTCGCCGCTGGTGATCGGATGATCGACGACAAAGGGCGTCCATGCGGGGACGGGGTCGTTGGGGCCGTACGACAGCGTGACAGTGGCGCCGTCCATCGCGTCGGCGCACAGGCGGACGATCATCGACTGGCCGAGCCAGAGATAAGTGTCGCGGTTGGCGATGCCGACCGCGGGCGCGCTGTCCGTGGGGGCGGGGCCGTCGGCGACCTTGAACAGACCGTGGCGCGGAGACCAGGTGTTGAGGGGCGGCTCGTAGGTGTAGCCGCGCACGGTGTAGGTGCCGGGCGGGAGGTCGCGGGTGTCCCAGTCGACGCCGGGCCGCGCGGCGGCGCAGGTGATCGGGCGCCGTTGCTCGACGGCGAGAATGGGGTGCCAGCAGCCGGTGTAGTCGGGGCTGTCCTCGAGGACATCCTCGGGCGGGACCGGGTCGAGGTCGGTCAGGCCGGCGGCGGCGGCGGCGTCGGCCTCGGCGCGGGTGTGCCAGTGCGGTAAAATGCGGGCCCGCGGGTCGCCGTGGCAAAAGGCGACGAACTGGTGCGTGCGGCTGCCGGGGAGCTCGTCCGCGGTCAGGCAGGTGTCGGTCGAGGGGATCGTGTAGGCGAGGTGAACGACGGGGTCGGCGCTGCGGTCGACGACGGTCAGGCACTGCTCGCCCTGATGCAGGATCGGGGTGCGCGGGAGGTCGCCGTTGCCGGCGTGCGCGCTGCGGGCGAGCGACAGCGCGGCGCAGACGAGCGCGCCTCGCCAACCGATCGCGCGAGGCGACCCGGGGCGAGGCGGGGGCGAGGGAGCTTCGTTCACTTGTAGATGATGCGCACGCGGTGGTTGTGCGTGTCGGCGACGTAGAGGTTGCCCGCCGTGTCGAGGGTGAGGCCGTAGGGGCGGTCGAGGAGGGCGGTGGGGGCGGCGTCGCCGTCGCCGTCGTAGCCGGGCTGGCCGCAGCGGCCGGCGAAGGTCGAGATGACGCCAGCGCCGTCGATCTTGCGGATGCAGGAGTTGTCGGTGTCGGCGATGTAGATGTTGCCGTCGGCGTCGGTCTCGACGTCGTTGGGGCGCGAGAGCGAGGCGGCGAGCGCGGGGCCGCCGTCGCCGCCGTAGGTCGGGTCGCCGTTGCCGGCGATCGTGGTGATGATGCCGGTGACGGGGTTGAGCTTGCGGATGCGGTTGTTCGCGGAGTCGGAGATCAGCAGCATGCCCTCGCGGTCGATCGCGATGCGGCCCGCGGGCGGGGCAGCCTGGCCGCCGGGGAGCTTGATCTGGGCCTCGACGCCGGGGCCGTCGTCGCCGCTAAAGCCGGGCATGCCGGTGCCGACGACGGTGTTGATGATGTCCATGGTGTCGACCATGCGGATCCGCTGGTTGGCCTGGTCGGTGATGTACATGTTGCCCTCGGCGTCGAAGGCGGTGGCGGTCGGGAGGTCGAGCAGGGCCATCGAGGCCGGGCCGCCGTCGCCGCCGAAGGCGCGCATGCCGTTGCCGCAGATCGTCTTGAGGGTCGCGGCGGCGGGGTCGAACTCCATCAGCTTGGAGTTGTGCCACGCGGCGATGATGAAGGTGCCGCGCGGCGACACGGACATGTGCGTGGGGTGGTTGAGCGAGGTGAGGTCGGCGTCGCCGTCCGGTGCATCGCCGAGCTCGCCGGTGCCGACGACGGTGTGCACGGCGTCGGCGTCGATGCGGCGGATGCGGTGGTTGTTCCAGTCGAGCACGTAGGGGGCCTTGTCCAGGCCGATCGTGACGTCTTGCGGGAGGTAGAGGTCGGTGCGACGCGGCTCGAGGCCCTCGGGTCCGAGGCCGGCGATGCCAGTGCCGGCGAGCGTGCAGATCCGGCCGGGTGCGGGGTCACAGGGGATGAGCGGCTCGGGCTCATCCTCGGTGTCGGTCTCGCCGGCGGTGTCGGTATCGGTGTCGTTGGTGTTCGGGTCGCAGGCGGGGTAAGCGAGCGCGGCGACGGCGAGCAGGACGGTCTTGTGGAGCGTGAGCATGGCGGTGATTCCTGGGCGAGCGGGCTGCGGTTTACTCGCGCGGGAGAGTGACGGCGCGGATGCGAAAGTTGTGGCTGTCGGCGACGTACATCGTCTTGCCGTCGAGAGAGAACTCGATGCCGGTCGGGCGGTTGAGGCTGGCCTCGGTCGCGGGCCCGTGGTCGCCGGCGAACTCGTTCTTGCCGTTACCGGCGACGGTGGTGATGACGCCAGTCTCGATGTCGAAGGCGCGCACGCGGTGGTTGAGCTCGTCGGCGATGTAGAGCCGGCCGTCGGGGCCCATCTCGAGGTCGCGGGGGTTGTTGAGCTGGGCCTTGTGCCCCGGGCCGTCGTCGCCCGCGAAGCCGGCGGCGCCGGTGCCGGCGACGGTCTCGATGGTCTTCCTGGCGCGGTCGATGCGACGGATCGCGTGGTTGAGGGTGTCGGCGACGTAGAGCCGGCCCTCGGCGTCCATGGCGATCGTGCCCGCGGGCGGCGGGTTCGAGCCCTTGGGGAAGCTGAAGGTGGCCTTCATCGGATCGCCGCCGTCACCGGTGAAGCCGACCTCGCCGGTGCCGGCGAGGGTCTCGACGTCCGTACCGCCGGCGGTGATCATGCGGATCCGCTGGTTGCGCTGGTCGACGAGGTAGACGTTGCCGTCGTCGTCGATCGTGCCACCGGAGGGCTGGTTGAAGCGCAGGGCGGGGTCGTCGACCGGGCCACCGTCACCGGCGAAGCCGGCACCGCGACCGCAGACGACGTAGGTCAGGCCGGTCTTCGGGTCGTAGCGGCGCAGCTTGTGATTGTGCCACGAGACCAGCAGGAGGGTGCCACCGGGCTCTTCCAGCAATTGGGTCGGGTGGTTGAGGTTGATGTCGGTGCCGGGGACGCCGGGGGCGACGAGGTCCTTGGTCGCCCAGTCGCCGTCGCCGATGAAGTCGGTGCCGATGACGGTGTGCAGGGTGCCGTCGGGCATGAGGCGACGGACTTGGTGGTTGTTCCAGTCGAGGATGTACGTGTCGCCGCTGCTGGTGATCTTCATGTCGATCGGCCAGTAGAACAGGGCCTTGGAGAGCGGCTGGTCGTCGCCGTTGAAGGCGGCGCGGGTCTTGCCGGCCCAGGTGCAGATGTTTCCGGCGGTGTCGCAGGCCTCGGGGTCGACGTCGTCCTCACACGCGAGGACGGGGCCGATCAGCAATGCGACAGTGGCTGCGAGGGCGACGACGTGACGGGTAGGGCGAAGCATGTGCAAGATCCTCGGGACTCAGGGTTCGATCGTCGTGGCGGCCAGGGGCTGACCGAAATGTGCGAGCAGGCCGTTGGTCGGCGGGAGATCGG
>JAYUXQ010000778.1:0-3848 GCA_043752905.1 Nannocystis sp.
CTCGACGCCGTGCGGGAGGTGCTCGCTGGTGGTGGTGACGAGGAGGGTGCCGAGGAACTCCTCCTTGCCCTTGGCGAGCTTCGCGAAGCGATCCGGCGCGAGCTCGCTGCGGACACCGTCGGCGGACACGAGGAAGCGGCCGAGCTGGTCGTCGCGGACGATCTGGACCACGGCGCCGGTGGTCGGTGTGACGCCGCTGGGCAGTAGAGCTTCGCCGAGCAGCGCGTTGATCAGGGTGCTCTTGCCCTGTTTGATCTCGCCGATCACGAGCACGCGCAGCTGGGCGTGCTCGAGGCGGCGGGTGGTGTCGACGACGATGTGTTCGCCGAGGCCGGGCAAGCCGAGCTGGCCGGCGATGTCGGCGAGCTCGCGGGCGCGGTCTCGAAGGGTGACGGCGAGATCGACGGCGGGCCGCGGATCGCTGGAAGTGGAAAGATCGGCGTTCGACATCACGTTGTGCATCAGAAGATCCCCAGGCGCTGGGTGAGGCGCTGGTCGCAGCGCGCGAGTGGCCAGGCTTCGGCAGGGACCTCGTAGCCCGTGGCGAACGCCTGTGGACCGGCGGCTGCAGCGGCGCGGGTGTCCGCCGTCGAGGCGCTCGTGATCTCCGGAGCGGTGGCGGCGCCGTCGGTCAGCGCGGCAGGCTCGCTGTGATGCATGAGCTGGTCGACCAGCGCGCGCACGGAGGGGTGCTCCTCGGCGAAGCGTCGGCTCGAGCGGACGCGGGCGACGACGCGGCTGCGGTCGAACTCCTCGAGCGCGCGCCGTCGTTCGGGCAGGTCCGCGAGCGGTGGGTACCACGGTGGCAGATGCTCGGCGGAGCGGGCGAGTGCCTGTGCGGCGGGCTCAAATTCGCCCGAGGCGAGCAGACCGGCGCGGTCGGCCGAGAACGCGGCGAGGCGACTAAACGGGCGCAGCGCGAGGCGGATGCCGGCGTGTCCGCGGTGGTCGTGGAACGAGACGTAATGGGCCATGAAGAGGGCCGCATGTCCGCATTGGATGTGCCCGAGGCCCTGCGCGAGGAGGAAGGCGCGCTGGGGCGGAGAGAGCTCGGCGAGGGCATGGGCGTCGAGGACGAGCCAGTCGTCGCTATTACGAGCGTTGCCGAGCGGGGTGACGAGGGGCCAGCGTCCGCGCGCGGAGGGGGTGACGAGGCGGACCGAGGGGAGGGCGATTCGCAGGAGCTCCGCGATTCGGACGATCTCTTGCAGAAATGGCAGCGTGGCGGCACCTTCGGGGACCTGCAACTCCCCTCGCATCAGCTCCTCCGCAACGGCGCTCCAGCGCAGCTCGAGCGCGCGCATGACGGTCTGCGCCGCCATCGACTGGTTGAGCCAGCGAAAGCGCCGGACATCGACACCGTAGGCGTAGGTGACACGAGCAAGATCTTGCTCAAAGGAGCGAAACTGCCGGCGCTGTACGAAGCGACCGAGATCGAGTGGGGAGGTCACTGGAGTGATTTTAGCAGGCGAGCGCCGGATCTGTCGCCGCGAAGATCCAAAAAGGTGCCGAGGGGCACGCGAACCAGCTTGCGGCTCTCCGCTGATCTAGGTATGCCCGGCAACGAACGGTTCCATGGCTGCTGCCAAGCACATTGAGCTCCCGGCCGTCACGGTTCCGCCGCACCTGTGGATGCGCAGCGTCCGACCGGTGCAGGGACGCATTGCGCAGATCGCAATCCCCGGCGCGCTCATCCTCGTGGCGCTGCTGGCGTCCGAGTCGGGCGCCGTGGTCCGGGCCGGCCTGGTGCTCGCCGGTGCGGCTCTGTTCCTGTCGCTGCCGGCGATCGTGCTCGGGCGGCTGGAGCGTCTCGGTCGCGAGGTTCAGGCCGCCGACTCGAACACCGCGGCGGCGCTGCTGCAGAGCCTGCCGACCCGGCCCGTCGTCCGCTTCTTCGCGCCCTACGCCTGGCGCACGCTGCAAGACGGCATCCTCCAGCTCAAGGTCGGCGACGGCCGAGCCGCTGCGACCAACTTCGCAGAGACGGCGCGCCTGGTGCATCAGCCCGAGGCCGTCATGCTGACCAGCGCCCAGGCGCACGCGCTGGTGCTCGCGGGGGAGCGGACCGAGGCGTACGCGCTTTTGCAGCTTCTGGCCAAGGAGAACCTGCTCGGCTCGCGCGACCAGCTCGACCTCGGCATCGTGCTGCTGATCGAGTCGCAGAAGAAGAACAAGCAGGCGCTGGCCTACATCGAGGGCGCTCGCAAGACGATCGGCGATCACCCGCGCGTGCTCGCGGCGCTGGCCCTCGCGCTGCAAAAGACCGAGCGCATCGACGAGGCCTCGGAGCTGCTCGAGCAGGTCCAGATCAGCCTGCAAGGCGGCGAGGCCGACCCGATCGTCGAGGACCTGGTCAAGCGCGCGCGCAAGGGCCTGCAGGTGTTCATCGAGGCCCAGCTGCGACGCGAGCGTCGCTCGCGATCGCGGCGCACGACGATCGTGGTATCGAGCGACCTCGCGGCCAGCGAGATCGTGTCAGGAGAGATCGGCGCCGGCGATCATCAGGATCAGGCACAGCTCGATAATCCGACCACGAGCTTTCGTCCCGCCGATGCGGGCGCCCCCAGGGTCATCTCGAGCAAGTCCGTCGATGGCAAGCTGACGAGCGAAGAGCGGACGATGCTCAACCTCCCGAACTCGCCGACGCGCCGCGCCGAGGATGCACGCGCGAGCGCCTTCCTGATCGATGAGGACGGGCCGGGCGAGGTCGAGGAGGTCGAGGAAGAAGAGGCCGCACCCGCGAAGCCCGAAGCGAGCAAGCCTCCGCCCAAGCCCGCAGCCGAGAGCGTGAAGCCGGCGGCGAAGCCCGCAGCGAAGCCAGAGCCGGCGGTCGCGGCGGCACCCGCGAGCCCCGCGGCACCCGCGCGCAAGCCGCCCATGCCCGAAGCTGCTGCGAGCGATCGCCCTGCGCGGCCAGGGACGGGGGTTGGCGGTGGGAAGGCGCCGACCGAGAAGCATCCGACTCTCAAGGCCGCGATGGCGAGCAAGCCGGAGGCAGCGAATCCGGCGACCTCGAGCAAGCCCGGGTCCATCAGTGGCAAGCCGCCGGTCGCTGTATCTGCACCGGCTGTATCTGCACCGGCGGCGCCGGCAGCAAGGCCCGCACCCGCGGCGGCGCCTGTCGTGCCGCGCAACGAGCCGCCGGTCGTCCGGCCCGACGCGGTGCCGACTCCGACGATCGCCGAGAGCAGCGGGCCGTTCACCGGCTCGCTGTTCGACTCGCTTTTCAACGAGCCGGAGGCGCCGGTCGCCGCGGAGAACATCTCACTCATCAACCCCGCGGTGGCCGTGCCCTCGCCACCACCGAGCGATCTCAGCAAGATCCTCGCCCCGTTGGCTCCGCCGGTGCCGCCCGAGCCCGCGCCGAGCAAGCCGGCGCCGAAGTCAGCGGACGAGGTCGATGTGCCGGTGTTCCGTCGCAAGCCGGCAGCGCCGCCGAACCAGCGTGGGGACCGGGCCACGCAGCTCGGGAATCTGCCCACTGGCGGAAACTCCGGTGGGCCACTGTCGTCGTTGCCGGTCGCTGGTGGGGCCAACGCTCCTGTGCTGCCGACCCGCGCGCCGGGCAGGGCGCCGGGTATCACATCGCCGAAGAGCACGACACCGATGTTCCGCGCTCCAGTCCCCGGCAAGCCCGACGGCGACCCGAACGACGAGTCCGGTCACCACTGATCGGTGGCCGCCTTTGGCCGTGATAGCAAGAAGAATGGCGAACGAAAAAGGTGCCTGGTGAAACCGGGCGCCTCTGCTGCCTGCCTCGAAGGACAGCAAGGGCTGTCCCGAAGGACAGCCTCTCATTTACTTGTCGATGCCGGCCAGCGGGTCGTCGGCGTTCTGGATCTTGGCGC
>JAYUXQ010000779.1:0-3845 GCA_043752905.1 Nannocystis sp.
CTCGGCCCCGCCACTGCACTACCCCCCAAAGACCCATGGGACGCCTGTGGCAGCTGCACGCGCTGCCTCGACGCCTGTCCCACCGCCGCCTTCGATCGCCCCGGCGATCTCGACCCGCGCCGCTGTATCAGTTACCTGACGATCGAACACCGCGGCCCGATCGCCGACACCCTCGCCGACCGCATGGGCGAGCGCGTCGCCGGCTGCGACGTATGCCAGGAGGTCTGCCCCTACAATGCCAGCACCACGCGAGATCGTCGCGTCCCTCCCGTCGCATGGATCGACCCCGCCCCGCGCCCCCTCGCCGACGTCGAGGGCCTCGCTGCGATCTCCCCCTCCCAGTACCGGGCCCAGACCCGCCACCTCGCCGTGCGACGGATCCCCCGCCGTCACATGCGAAGAAACGCCCTGCTCGCGCTCGGCAACCGCGAGGGTCCACCAACCCCCCGCGAGCTCCACGCCTTCGCCCTCGGCCTGCTCGACAAGGAGCCACAGATCATCGCCGCGGCCCACCGCGCCGCCCTCCGTCGCAACGCCCTCGCACCGACCGAGACCCTCGCCGAGCAGCTCCGAACCACCCTCCACATTACCGAGCCCGAGCCCTCCTAAACCGACTCGTCGAGCCAGCGCAGCGTCGCGTCACGCGCGACCGCCAGCGCATGCGGCCCGAACTCGAGTCGAAACGGCGAGACCCGTGGCAGCGTATCGAGCACCAGCACCTGCCGACCTGTCCCTGGAGACACCTTACTCTTGCGCGGTGTCCCCTGGGTCCGCCGCGTGATCGCGCTCCACGGGCTCCTCGAGAGCAACCGATGCTGCAACACCCGCTCGTCGACCGCCAGCGCCGTCTCACCGTCGCGGTCCGCGACCCCGCCATCGACCAGCAGCCGCCCCTCGTGCCGCAGCGGGCGAAACATCAGCGGAACCGTACACGACGCCTGGATCGCCGGCGCGATCCTCCCGCGATCGATCACCCGCGTGCGTCGGGTCCGCAGCTCATAAACAACCGTCGCAAATTCAAGCGGACAATCCTCGATCCGCACCACCCCTCGCGCATCCAGCAACGAATGTAATCTCCCCGCAAATTTCTCCCCCTTCAACAACCCACCGACCGGCAGCCCCGGATCCCAAAAATCCATCCTGCGCAGCTCGACCAGCGACCTCTCGATCTCCGTCGCCGTCAGTCCGCTCGCCCACAGACCGCCCGCCAGCGCCCCCGCGCTGACGCCGACGACCCGCCGCGGTCGCGGAGCACCCGACTGCTCGAGCGCCAGCAGCACGCCGGTGTGGGCGAAAAAGCCGAAGAAACCTGCCCCGAGGGACAGGGTGTACGGCGCCGCGGCGAGCCATTCGTGACGGGTCATGCGCCGCGCAGTGTACACGTCACGGCGCGTGCGCATATACCAGCGCGAGCAGCCGATAGTCCGCGACCCACTCGTCGATCACGGCGCTGTCGCGCCCGTGGGTCTTGCGCGCCGCCGAGAACAGCGCGCAGATCGCCAGCGCCGTCGCCACCTCCGCGTCCTCCGGCCCCGGCGCCTCCGCGAGCGCCCGCTGCACGAATTCGTTGCGCTTCCCGAGCGACACACTCCACCCGGTCGCCGCATCGGCGGCCCGCTCGAGGCTCGCCACCTGCCACGAGAGCATCGCAGTCCCGACCGCCAGCGGCCGCGCCAGCGCCTGCTTCAGGAGCGACTCGAAGCGCTTCGGACCAGCCGGCGGCAGGCGCTGCAGCGGGTGGCGCTGCAACGACGCCGCCAGCCTCGTGCCCATGCGCGCCCCGTCCTGATCTGTCCTTCGAGACAGCAGGTCAGCGATCAACGCCCCCTCGCCGGCCGTGACGGCCACCTGGCAGCGCGCGAGGAACTCCCCGAGTCCGACCTGCTGCGCCCCGCCGGGCCGGGCCAGCCGCTGTTGATCGATCGCCTGCGCGACCACGATCCGGCACAGCCCCTGGATCTCGCCCGCGAGGCGCTCGCCGACCACCCGCGCGCCCTGCCGCGTCAACACCAGCCGGCCACCGACGCAGTCGAGCGGCGCCGGCAATTGCAAGTCGTCGAGGTGCAGACCGCCGCTCCACAATGCCACCTTCGCCGGTGCCACCCCGTCGACCCGCAACGCCCCGACCGCCGCCGCCGTCGCCACCGGCACCACCAGCAAGGACACCCCCATACCACCTGCGCGCCGCATCGGCCGCGCCTGACCCGGCGTCGCCGTCACGACCGTCGTCGTCGTCGCGCTCGCCGGCGCGAAGCCCTCGCCGTGCAGCAGCCGCGCCTCGCCGGGCGTCACCAGCAACACCGGCCCCGCGAGCCCCCGCGACACCGCCCCCGGCGGCAGCAGCCCCGGTCGCGGCACCTCGGCCGACACCTGCGCGAGCGACACCCGGCGCACCGACTGCAGCGCCCGCGGGTCGAAGCGCCGCAGCAGCGGCGCCTCATCGAGCCCCGCCACCCCGTTCCCATGCGCGCGCGCGATCAACAGGTGCCCGAGCACCGCGGACCTCGCCCGATCCTCATCTGTCTTTTCAGACAGCCGCTCCAGCTCGGCTGGCGCGAGCAGCAGTCCCGCCTGCTCGGCCAGCGGTCGCGGCAGCGCGTGCATCTCCGGCAGCGTCGGCATGTCCCAGAGGACATCTCTTCCGATCACCCGCTCGAGCAGCGCGCGCCCCTCGTTCGTCAGCGACCACGGCGCGTGCTCCAGCGTCTTCGACGCCCAGCCCGGCCACGCCTGCTCCGTCGACTCGACCACGATCCCGCCGACGTCACGACAGCGCTCGAGCGCCTGCTGCAGCGAGATCTGCCGCGTCGCCGTCGAGTCGCGCCCGACCACCAGGCCGAGCAGCGGCGACTCGTCCCACGCCAGCTCGGGCCCGTCCTCGCCGCGCTCGTTGCGGTAGCGCAGCGAGATCGCGGCGCCCGTCAACACCTCCGCCTGCGCGCGCACCAGCGGCACCTCCCACGGGCTCACGTGCGCCATCCCCTGCGCCAGCAGCGTCGGCAACACCCGCTCGCCCGCCTCGCGGCAGCGGTCCACCACCGCCTGCAACAGCGCCGTCTCGCCGCGCAGCCCGTCGATGTTGGCCCCCGTCAGCTCGCACACCAGCGTCACCCCGGGCAGCACCCGCGCCGACTCGCGCACCTGGGCCACGCGCCGCCCGAACGCCAGCAGCGCCGTCGCCCCCTGCGTCGCCGTCGGCGTCCGGTGCACGAACGCCCGCAGCGCCAGATCGACCCGCGTCCCGCCCTGCGTCGTCGCCACCGCGGCCGCCCCGAGGTCGACCTGCACCGGCGCCAGCGAGCTCTGCGTCAGCGCGGTCAAGTCGACCCGCTCGACCTGCGGCGAGTCACCCAGCGCGCGCACCGGCACCGGCCGCAGCTCCGGTACGCTCGCCTGCAGGGCAGCCAGCTCCGACGGCCACAGCGCGTGCGTACGGGCCTGCATCGCCGGCGGCACCTGACGCTGCTGATGCTTCCACACGTACAAAAAATCGCGTCCCGTCCGGGCCCGCTGCGCCACTCCCGCGCGATCGATCGCGCGACCCGACGCCATCAATACGCTGTCGACCTGCGTCGGCCAGACCACCACCCACGCCGCGCCCTCTCTGTCCCTTCCGACCTGTCCCGTGGGACTGGTGCCCGCCGGCAGCGGATAACTGTGCTCGCGCGCGTCGTGCAGCCACGCGACCAACATATCGAAGGCGGCGTCTTGCACGACTCCCGCCTCGTCCGCCGTCACGCGCAGCGCCGGACACTCGATCCACCCGGCCATCGCCTCGACCTCGAGCCCGACCGCCGCCAGCGCGGCCCCGAGCGACAGCATCCTGACCCCCGTGCGCACCAGCC
>JAYUXQ010000780.1:0-9408 GCA_043752905.1 Nannocystis sp.
TCGCGGTCCCCGACGACGATGACCTCGCCGGCGGGGTCGCGGGCTTGCTGGTCCAGAGCGCCCTGCCCGACCCCCCGCCCGGCTCCAGATCGTCGTCGTCGGCGATCCGACCGCGATCGAGCCGGCGCTGGTCGGGCTGGGCCTGGGCCCGGTCACTCCGCTCGACCCCGCGGCGCTGTGATCGGCGCAGAGTCGCCCATGGCCCGCATCGGGCGATCGCGGGGAGCCCGCTGCCGTGCCATGGACGGGTTATGCTCGCCGGATGCTCCTCCCCGGCATCCTCGCCGCGACGGTCCTCGCCGCCGCCCCGCCTCTGGGCGACCTGCCGTCGCTGCCCGCACCGATCTACGGCGGCACGGCCGTGGCGCCGGGCGAGTGGCCGGCCGTCGTGGCGATCAGCGTCGGCACCTTTTTGTGCACCGGCACCCTCGTCAGCCCGAACGTCGTGATCACCGCGGCGCACTGCCTCGACAGCGATCCCTCGGTGGCGAGCATCGTCGTGCGCCGCGGTCACGACATCAACTCTCCGGTCCCCGCGATCAACGCGATCGCCTACGGTGCCGACCCCGAGTTCTGCGGCGAGGAGACCTGCAAGGAGGACATCCACGACTACGGCTTCATCATCCTCGCCAGCTCGCAAAACGACGTCCCGGCCTTCCCGCGGGCGATCGCCGATCAGCACGAGTGGGACGACCTGATGCGCGTCAACAACGAGATCACCGTCGTCGGCTATGGCCTCAACGAGGGCGACATCACCGGGATCAAGCGCCAGGTCGAGATCCCGATCACGCGCTTTAGCGGCTCGGGCCGCGAGTTCCAGGCCGGCGGCATGGGCATGGATTCCTGTCAGGGCGACTCCGGCGGCCCGGCCTTCGCCAAGCTCGGCGACGAGTGGCTGCTGGTCGGCATCACCTCGCGCGGCTACACCTGCGGCAAGGGCGGCTTCTATGCCGTCCCGCTCGGCGGCGCCTGCTGGCTCGCGCAGGAGTCCGGCTTCGACCTGCGCCCCGCCGACTGCGAGGCCTGCGACTGCATCAACACCGACCCCACCCGCAACGACGGCTGCGGCTGCGCCACCGGTGACCCGCGAGCGGGCGCGAGCGGCTCGCTCGCCCTGCTCGCCCTGCTCGCCGCGCTGCGTCGGCGTCGGCGTCGTTGATCCACGCGACGCCGCACCGCGGCGCCCGCAAGCCCGATCCACTCAGACCCGGACCCCCGCGACGAATCGGCCACCACGATGCGCGTGGCGGGCCAGCAGGGGCCGCAAGCTCTCGGCGAGGTACTCGTCGACCTGCTCCGGGGCGCGGCCGACGTAGCGCTGCGGATCGATGACCCCTGGATCGACGAAGCTGGAGAGGGCCGGGTCGGCCTGCATGCGCGCGACCAGGTCGTTGGGCTCTCCCTGCTTCATGCGGGCGACCGCCGCGAGGCTCGCACCGCGGACCGCCTCGTGCAGATGTTGTCGACTCTCGCCGGCCGCGGCTCCGCGCATGATGACGTTCTCGGTCGCCATGAACGGCAGCTCGTCACGCATGTTGGCCCGGATCACGGCGGGGTGGACGATGAGCCCGCCGCTGACGTCGACGATCAGGTTGAGCACCGCGTCGGTCGCCAGGAACGCCTCCGTGATCACCAGGCGGCGGTTGGCGCTGTCGTCGAGCGTGCGCTCGAACCATTGATTGGCGTGCGTCTCGCGCGGGCTGCTGGCGAGCGAGTGGACGAAGCGAGCCAGGCTGACCACCCGCTCGCTGCGCATCGGGTTGCGCTTGTAGGCCATCGCCGACGATCCGACCTGATGCGCCTCGAAGGGCTCGTCCACTTCGCGCTCGTGGGCGAGCAGGCGCAGGTCCGTCGCCAGCTTGGCCGAGGACCCGCACACATCGGCCAGCGCCGAGACCACCCAGGTGTCGAGCTTTCGCGTGTACGTCTGGCCCGACACCGCGATCGACCCGCGAAAGCCCATCGCCTCGCAGACGCGGCGGTCGAGCGCGCGGACCTTGTCGTGGTCGCCGCCGAACAGGCCCAGGAACGACGCCTGCGTGCCGGTCGTGCCCTTGACGCCGCGCAGCGGCAGGCGGGCGACCAGCGCCTCGATCGTCTCGAGGTCGAGCGCCAGGTCCTGGGCCCACAGGCAGGCGCGCTTGCCGACCGTCGTCAGCTGGGCCGGCTGGTAGTGCGTGAAGGCCAGGCACGCGAGGTCGCGGTGCTCGCCGGCGAACGCCGCCAGGTGCTCGAGCGCGGCGACCAGGCGGTCCATCACCAGCTCGAGGCCGGCGCGGATCATCACCAGCTCCGCGTTGTCGGTCACGAAGCAGCTCGTGGCGCCGAGGTGAATGATCTTCGCCGCGTCGGCGCCGGCGACCTCGCCGAAGTGGTGCACGTGGGCCATCACGTCGTGCCTCGACTTCGCCTCGAGCTCGGCCACCCGCGCAAAGTCGATGTCCTCGCGGGCGGCCCGCAGCGCGTCGACCTGCGGTTGTGAGATCGGCAGCCCGAGGTCTCGCTCGGCCTGCGCCAGCGCGATCCACAGATCTCGCCACAGCAGCACCCGCCGGCGGTCCGAGAAATTCTCGAGCATCGCCGGGGTCGCGTAGCGCTGGCCCAGGGGGCTGGTGTAGCCGGGTTGTTGCGCCGTCATCGCGGGCGCAAGATACTCGCCACGCCCGCCCGGACCCCGCCCGGGACGCCCTCCACAGCACACGAGTTAGCGCACGGGAATAAGCGATGACGGCCCCCGGTAACCGCCCCAGCATGCCGAGTATGGACGCTGCCGCGCGACGCGCCTTCGAGGATACCGTCCTTCCCCAGCTGGACCGCGTCTTCGGGATGGCCCTGCGCCTGACCCGGAGTCGGGCCGAGGCCGAGGACCTGACGCAGGACGTGATGATCCGGGCCTATCGGTTCTGGGGCAGCTTCAAGCCGGGCACCAGCGTCCGCTCGTGGCTGTTCACGATCGTTCGTAACACGTTTATCACCCGCTACCACAACACCAACCGCGACCGGGCCGCCGCTGGCGCGCTCGCCCACCACCACGAGAGCATCGCCGACGACGGCGCCTGCGGCCCGGCCCCGTCTGGCTCGCTGAGCCCCGAGGTCGCGCTGGACCAGCTCGACATGCGCGCCCGCATCGACGCCGCGCTGCAGCACCTCCCGCCCGACTATCGCATGGCCGTCGCCCTCGCCGACATCGAGGGCCTCTCCTACAAGGAGATCGCGGAGGCCATGGAGTGCCCGATCGGCACCGTCATGAGCCGGATCTACCGCGGCCGCCGCCAGCTCCACACCCTCCTCTACCCCGCCGCCGTCGAGCAGGGCCTCGCGCCCGCGCTCCCTGAAGCTCCTTCACGGCCCTCCGGGCCTGATCCTTCACGGACCTCCGGACCTGATGGCAGCCAGCCCGTATCGCTGGCCGAGTACCGCAAGCGAGGCACCGCGTGATCACAGATTTCAACGACCCTCGAGATCCGATGCCCATGGCCAGCGACAGCCTCATCGCCCTGATCCAGCCCTTCCTCGACGACGAGCTGCCGGCCAGCGAGCGCGCCCGCGTCGAGGCCGTGCTCGCGCAAGATCCTGTCCTTCGGGACATGGTCGACGAGCAACGCAGCGTGCGCCAGGCGCTGCGCGACCTCCCGCCCGAGGTCGCCCCGCAGGCGCTCCAGGCCCGCGTCCTCCTCGACCTCGACGCCGTCGACCGCGAGCAGGCCGCCGCCACGCCGGCCCCCGGGTGGCGCCAGCACCTCCGCGGACGCATGCGGTCCTTCATTCGCGGCGCCGCCGTCATGGTCCCCGCCGGCGCCACCGCCCTCGCGCTGTTCCTGGTCACCCGGACAGGTTCCGAGAGACATGTCGCAGAGACCAGCCCGGTCGCCACCGCTGCCGCTGTCGCTCCCACCGCGCCCGCGCTGCTCGACGGCTCGCGCGGCCTGGTCCTCGGCGCCGCGCCGGGTGCCACCCCCGGCGTGCGTCTCGTCGGCGCCGCGCTGCCGGATGGGGACCGCGCGCCCGGGTCCGTCATCGTCGAGCGTCAGGTCGGCCCGCGTCGCGTGCTCGACCGTCACGAGCCCGCCGGTGGCCCGGCCCCGAGCGAGCCGCACGCCTACCGCGGCCGCAGCTACTGGCTCGGGCACGTCGGCGGGCAACCGGCGGTCGCCTTCGAGTCCGACGGCGTGCGCCACACCCTGACCGCCGACACCCGCGAGTCCGCGAGCTTTCGCCAGGACCGCGAGTACGCCTTCCTGCTCGCGCTGGGCAACGCCCTGCAAGAAGCAGAGCGCTGAGCCGCGCGGATCTCGCGGACCTCGATCAGCCGCTGCGCACGGAGCTTGGTACAGAAGCGTTCCCGGGCCATGGCCGCGACTGTCATGCGGTTTTTGTCAGCGCTCAATACCGCGCTTTACCGCAAAATGACGGCGTGATGGCGAGGTTTCCGTGAGGGGTGGCGTTGCGCAGGCGGCAGGTGTCGCGCAGCTCGCGGCGAGCCAGCCCGTCCGCGTCTCGCCCTGCACGCACCCCTGCGCCCTCACCTACGGCACATCATCAACGGTGAATCTCCGGTGATTACAACCCCGCGGTGCTTCAGGGACCGGCCTCCCGCGGACCGGGCCCGGTCACGGCGGGCCTCGATTTTGGCGCGCCTCTGGCCATGGCACTGCGAGGTCGGATAACCTGCCGTCCGTGTTCTCTGCGCTGATCATCGACGCTGACGGGAAGACCCCCGCCACTCTCAAGAGCATCCTCGCGCCGTACGGCTTCGAGTTCACGGTCACCGAGAACGGGCCCGAGGCCGTCAACGTCGCGCGACAGGCCGCGCCGGACATCATCCTCCTGCGCGCCGAGCTGCCGCTGACGACCGGCTTCTCGGTGTGCAACCGGCTCCGGCGCAACGAGGACACGCGCAAGATCCCATTGATCCTCTACTCGTCGAACGCGAGCGACGAGGTCATTGATCAGCACCGCAACCTCAAGACCCACGCCGACCAGTACCTGCGCCTGCCGCTGGACTCCGAGCGGCTGGTCGGGGCCGTCAAGGCCTTCCTCAAGCTGCCCGACCCGCGCAGCGCCGGCGTGTCCGCGCGGCCCGCCGCCGCCTCGCGCCCCGAGCCGCGCGCCAAGCCTCGCCTCGACGTCGAGCTCAGCGAGCCCTCCGGCACCCGCCCCGCGCCCGGCCCGAACCAGCAGTTCGACCGCGACTTCGGCGACGAGTTCGGCAACCTCGCCGGCGAGCTCGCGCAGGCCCAGGACGACGACCACCCCATCGCCGCCCGCCGCGTCGCCGAGCCCTCGCGGGACCACGCGCGCCCCGTCTCCGAGGAGTCCGGCGCGCGCCGCCTGTCCGGCCCCGAGCCGGCCGCCGAGGGCGAGGGCGGGTTCAAGGCCCAGCGCGAGGCGCTGCAACTCAAGACCCAGCTCAACGCCAAGAACCGCGAGATCCTCGCCCTCAAGGACGAGCTCGAGGCCCGCGAGCGCGCCGTGCTCGACGCCAAGAAGCACCACCGCGAGCTGCAAGCCCAGCTCGGCGAGCTCGAGACCCAGCTCGTCGGATCTCAGGAGCAGGTCCTGTCCGCACGCGAGACCGTCGAGTCCGCCCAGCGCGACAAACAGACGATCCTCAAGCGCGAGGAGGGCCTCAAGACCCGCCTCGAGGTCACCCAGAAGAAGCTCAAGGACACCGAGCAACAGCTGACTACCAGCCAGCAGCAGCTGACCACCGCGCAGGCCCAGCTCCACGCGACCCAGCAGCAGATCGCCGCCGTCGATGCTCGCGCGGCGACCCAGGCCGGCGTCCTTACCGAGCTAGAGGCCGAGCGCGACGGCCTCGCCACCCGCGTCCAGGCCCTCGACGGCCACGTCAGCGGCCTCGAGCGCACCGCCGCCGACCTCGAGCGCACCGCCGCCGACCTGACCGCCCAGCTCGAGCGGAGCCGTCAGGACCTCGCCGACAGCCAGGCCGCCGCCGTCGCGGCCCGGACCGCCGCCGCCGAGGCGCACGCCGCTGCCCTCGCCGCGCTCGGCGAGCAGCACCAGGCCGAGGTAAACGAGCGCGAGGCCGACCACCGCGGCGTCGTCGATGCCGTGCAAGCCCGGCTCGCCGAGCTCACTGACCAGAGCGCCCATGAGCGCGAGCGCATGAACCAGGCGCTGCAGGAGACCGAGGACAACGCCCGCCAGCAGATCGCCCAGCTGACGCAGCACCTCGCCTCGACCGAGGAGACCGCCCGCACCGAGGTCGAGCGCGTCACCCAGAACCTCGCCACCGCCGAGGCCCACGCCCGCGCCGAGATCCAGCGCCTGCAGACCGAGGCCGAGCAGGCCAGCGTGCAGGCCCAGGCCGACGCCGAGGACGCCAGCCGCAAGATCCACGAGCTCGAGGCCACCCTCGATGAGCTCAGCGGCAGCCTCGACCGCGCCGAGGCCTCCCTCCACCGCCGCCGCGAGGCCGCCATGCACGCCCAGCAGGCGATCGCCGTGGCTCTCCGCGTCCTCGACGGCAGCAGCGACAGCGAATCCCCGTGAGCTCCGAGATCGTCCACGGCGACACCGCGAACCTCAAGAGCAGCCAGGCCCGGCAGCTCCAGCGCTTCGGCGCGCGTCAGGTCCCGCCGCAACTCGTCATCTCGGCCGTCCTCGCGCGCGACCTGATCGACCTCTCGCAGGTCCTCAACCGCCAGCTCGGCCTGTTCATCGACCGCCGCGGCCGGGTCCAGCGCGTCATCCTCGGCGACGCGCACAGCCTCGCCCTCCCCGAGTTCACGCGCGTGCGCGGCCAGGGCGGCCGCCTGCGCGGCATCCGGCTCGTCGTCACCCACCTCGTACCGGACCCGCTCAACCGCGAGGAGCTCGCCGACCTCGCCAAGCTGCGCCTCGACCTCGTCGCCGCGATCCACCGCGGCCCGGCCGGCGTCCAGATCGACCTCGCCAGCCTCGCCCCGGCCGCGCCGACCAGCAACGACGTGTTCGTCGTGCGCACCTTCCCCCGCGTGCCGCTCGGCGTGCTCAGCCGCGACGACGACGACGACCACCCCCTCCCCGCGCCGGACATGCCGGCCGACTTCCTCGACTACATCGGCGACCTCGAGGCTGGCCTCGTCGCCGCCACCCGGGACGCCCGCGCCGAGTCGCAGGGCACCCGCGCGATGGCCCTGATGATCCACCAGGGCGCCGGCCAGCAGCTCGCCGCGCGCGAGCAGGAGCTGCGCGAGCTGTGCCGCACCGCCGGCCTGCACCTCGTCGACCTCGCCACCCAGCGCCGCCCCGGCCCCGACCCGCGCACCTTCTTCGGTCAGGGCAAGCTGCGCGACGTCCTCGTGCGGGCGCTCGAGCAAGACGTCGAGCTGCTGATCTGCGACCCCGACCTGACCCCCTCGCAGGCGCGTGAGATCGGCGAACACACCGACCTCAAGGTCATCGACCGCACGACCCTCATCCTCGACATCTTCGCGCAACATGCCATCTCCGCGGACGGCAAATTGCAAGTCGAGCTCGCCCAGCTGCGCTACCTCCTGCCGCGCATGATCGGCCACGGCACCGCGATGTCGCGGCTCGCCGGCGGCATCGGCGGACGCGGCCCCGGCGAGACCAAGCTGGAGATCGACCGCCGCCGCGCCAAGGAGCGCATCCACGACCTCGAGCGCCGCCTCGACATGCTCAAGCAGCGACGCGACCAGCGTCGAGCGCTGCGCCGCCGCACCGGCGTGCCCGTGGTCGCGATCGTCGGCTACACCAACGCCGGCAAGAGCAGCCTGCTCAACACCGTCACCGAGTCGGCCGTGATCGCCGAGGACAAGCTGTTCGCCACCCTCGACCCGACCGTCCGCCGGATCCGCTTCCCCAAGGACTACGAGGTCGTGATGCTCGACACCGTCGGCTTCATCCGCGACCTCCCACCCGCGCTCATCCAGGCGTTTAGCGCCACCTTGGAGGAGGTCGCCGAGGCCGATCTGCTGCTCGTCGTCGTCGACGCCAGCGACCCCGACCAGGACCAGCAGCGCGCCACCGTCGAGACGATCCTCGGGGACATCGGCGCCGGCGCCGTGCCGCGCCTGTGGGTCTACAACAAGGCCGACCGCCTCGCGCCCGAGGACCTCGAGCGCCGCCGCGCCGACGCCGACCGCAGCACCTACTTCCTCAGCGCCCTCGACCGACGCAGCACCGCTGCCCTGATGCAGGGCATCGACGTGCACCTGTGGGAGCGCGGCGTGCTCGACCGACCCCCTCGGCCCGAGGCCCAGTCCGAAGCGCCAGACGAGCATGACGGAGCCGGCGAGGACGGAGCCGGCGACGAGCATGACGGCGCTGACGAGCATGACGGCGCTGACGAAGCTCTCGCCACCGACGAGGATGACGGCGCTGGCGAAGGCGACGAGCCCGACGAGCCCGCAAAGCCACCAGAGCCCGCAGAGCCCGCAAAGCCAGCCGCATCCGACCCCGCGGCGCCCGACGGAGACAGAGCGTCCTGATGTCGGATCCCGTGATGGGACCGCTGCTCGCCGTCCTGCTCGGCGCGCTGCAGGGCGTCGCCGAGTTCCTGCCGATCTCCTCGTCGGGCCACCTCGCGCTGGCGCAGACCTGGCTCGGCGTCGATCCGGCCGCGGGCGGTCACACCTTCAGCATCGTCGTCCACGCCGGCACCCTGCTCGCCATCCTTATCTTCTACCGCGACGACCTCGGCGCCCTCCTGCGCGCCGTGTTCCAGCGCCAGCAGGTCCCGATCGTCCACCACGAGACGAGCGCCGCGGCCCCCGCCCCCGAGCCGCTGGCGATCGCCGAGGACCTCGCCGACGGCCCCGGTGTCCGCCCCGCGCCGCCGGTCGACGTGCTCCCCAACCGCGTCGGCCCGCCGGTCAACACCGCCCGCGCCCTGCTGCTCGCGCTGATCGTCGCCACCTTGCCGCTGGTGTTCGCCTTGACGAACACCGTCGAGACGATCGTCGTCACCGCCGAGGGCAGCACCCGCTGGATCGGCTGCGGCTTCCTGCTCACCGCTGCCCTGCTGGGCTTCTCGCACCGCCGCAGCGACGCCGGCCTGCTCGAGGCCCCGCGCCCCTGGCAAGCCCTCGTCATCGGCCTCGCGCAGTTTGTTGCGATCCTCCCTGGCATCTCGCGCAGCGGGTCGACCATGGCCGCCGCGATGGCGCTCGGCCTCGGCCGCCTGCCCGCGGCCCGCTTCTCCTTCCTGCTCTCGATCCCGGCGATCCTCGGCGCCTCGCTCAAGGAGACGATCGACCTCGCCCGCCACGACGCCCCGCTCGACATCGAGTTCACCAGCTTCGTCCTCGGCTTCGCCGCCAGCTTCGCCGTCGGCACCCTGACCCTGCGCGCCCTCATGCGCCTGCTCGTCCGCGTCGGCCTCCTCCCCTTCGTCCCCTACCTGATCGTCCTCGGCACCGTGGTCGTCGCCCTCTCGTG
>JAYUXQ010000781.1:0-9404 GCA_043752905.1 Nannocystis sp.
GACGACGGCCGCCTGCTCGTGCAGAACTACGTCTCGGTCAACGAGAGCGAGCTGTGGGAGTTCGACCTGACCAGCAAGCAGCGCACGCGCCTGACCCAAAAGACAGACACGCCGGTCGCCTGGGACGAGGGCGCCTACACGGCCGACGGCCAGGCGATCGTGTCCGCGAGCGACATCGGCGGCGAGTTCAAGCAGCTGATGCGCATCACGATCGCCGGCGGCGAGGTGAAGCCGTTGACCGCCCCGATCGCGTGGGACATCGCCGATTTCGCCGTGACGCGGGACCGCAAGCGGATCGCCGCGATCGCCAACGAGGGGGGCAGCTCGCGCCTGCATCTCTACGATCTGGCGACCGGGCGCGAGCGGCCGATCGCGGCCACCGTGCCGACGGGCGTCATCTCGGGGCCGAGCTGGCACCCGGACGGTCGCCACCTCGCGTTCACGCTGTCCTCGGCGCGCTCGCCCGCCGACGCGTACGTGCTCGACGTCGAGCAGGACCGGGTCGAGCGCTGGACCGAGAGCGAGGTCGGCGGCCTCGATCCCACGCAGTTTAGCGAGCCGGAGACGATCCGCTGGAAGAGCTTCGACGGGCGCGAGATCCCCGGATTTTACTATCGTCCGCCGGCGCGCTTCACCGGGAAGCGTCCGGTCGCGGTCGTCATCCACGGCGGGCCCGAGGGGCAGTCGCAGACCGGCTTTATCACCCGCAACAACTACCTCCTCAACGAGATGGGCGTCGCGCTGATCTACCCGAACGTGCGTGGATCGACCGGCTATGGCAAGACCTACGTCGCGCTCGACGACGGCTTCGCACGCGAGGACTCGGTCAAGGACATCGGCGCGCTGCTCGACTGGATCGCCGCGCGGCCGGAGATCGACGCCGACCGCGTGATGGTCATGGGCGGGTCGTACGGCGGCTACATGACGCTCGCCGCGGCGGTGCAGTACGCCGACCGGATCCGCTGCGCGATCGACATCGTCGGGATCTCCAACTTCGTCACCTTCCTCGAGCACACCGAGGCGTATCGGCGCGACCTGCGTCGCGTCGAGTACGGCGACGAGCGCGACCCGAAGATGCGCGCCTTCCTGCAGAAGATCTCGCCGCTGACGCAGGCCGAGCGGATCACGAAGCCGCTGTTCGTGATCCAGGGCCGCAACGACCCGCGCGTGCCCGCCAGCGAGGCCGAGCAGATCGTCGCCACGCTCAAGCAGCGCGGCACCCCCGTCTGGTACCTCGAGGGCAAGGACGAGGGCCACGGCTTTAGCAAGAAGCGCAACCAGGACTATCAGATGTACGCGACGATCGAGTTCATGCGGACTTACCTGCTCGACGGCATGCCGTGATCGGCCCCGTACGCCTGGCGGAAACTACAGGGCCAGCTGGGGCCCGTCGATCGCGATCGAGTGGCCGGAGATGAAGGAGGCGTCGTCGGACAGCAGGAACGCGACCACGCGGCCGACCTCGTGGGGCCGTGTATCGCCGAATGTCCCGAGGCCGGACCGCCGCCCGGGGACAGCGACCCCGTGCGCAGGTTGCGTCGTCGGCCTCCGGCTGCCGCACGGCGCCCCCACGGGGCCGCGAGAAACGCCCGGGAACGATGGTCCGCGGCGAGCTGCGGTCGTCGGCGGTCCCGGACCGGCGAATGCTTGTGACGTCCGGGTACATCGATTACAGGTAGCGTATGAGCGCCCCTGCGATCTTGCTGGTGACCGACCGGGACGGGGTCCGTGGCTTCGTCGATGTCACCGAGGACGGCTGGACGCCCAGCGCCCCGGTGACGAACATCCAGCTCCCGGACGGTGGCGCGGTCCAGGTGCCGACCAGCCTGCTGACGGCCCTCGACGACGTCAATTATTTCCTGTCGTGTAGCCTCGCCGACCTGATCGAGCCCGAGGTACCCGAGGTGGTCGCGGTACGAGCGGTGCCCGCGGTGCCCGCGGTCGCGGTCCCGGCCGTGGTGGCGGCCGTGCCTGCGCCTGCCTTGCCGGTCGCGGAGGACGAGGACGGGGGAGAGGCCGAGGAGGACGGGCCCGAGACGCTCGTCGCAGGCCGGAACCTGCGTGTGCACAAGCAGGTCCGCGTGCGCCCGGAGCGGGTCGAGACGCCGCTTTTGCATGAGGATCTCGAGGTCACACGGGTGACGGTGAATCGTGTCGTCGATGGGCCGGTGCCGGTGCGCACCGAGGGCGACATCACGATCTACTCCGTGCTCGAGGAGGTGCTCGTCGTCGAGAAGCGGCTGATGGTCCGCGAGGAGCTGCACGTGCGCGTGCGCCGGAGCGAAACAGTCGAGACGCGGCACTTCGAGCTGCGCGCGGAGGAGATCGCCGTCGAGGAGCAGACCGCCGTGCGACGAGTCCCCCTGGAGTCCGACGAGCCGGAAGCGGCGCACGAAGCCGCGGTCGCGGTGTCGCTGGCATCCGAAGCTGCGGATGTCTCCGGGACCCCCGGGGCGCTGGAAGCTCCCGCGGAGGCCTTGGGGGCGCCGGAGGACCTGGAAGACACACGAGCCGCGACGGTGACGGAGGAGACGCAAGCCGCGGTGGAGACGGAGGCCGCGGCGGAGACGGAGGCCGCGGTGGAGACGGAGGCCGTGGTGGAGACGCAAGCCGCGGTGGAGACGCAAGCCGTGGAGGCGACGCAAGCCGTGGAGGCGGCGCAAGCCGTGGTGGCAAGAGAAACTGAGGCGACAACGGCGGCCCCCACCTCGGCGCCGGTTCCCACCGCACCGGCATCCACCGCACCGGCCTCCACCGCACCGGCCTCCATGGCGCCGGCACCCGCGACGCCTGCAGCCTCTGGTCCGAGCCCTGCCACGCATGAGGGCCCCGCTGCGTTCGCGGCGGCGACGGCACCCGCTGACTCCGCCGCGCCGCCGCGTGTCAGGCCGGTCGCCGCCCAAACGCCGAGTGCCCGACCGGCGGCCACTGCCACCGGGCCGAGTGCCCGGCCGGTCGCCGCCCAAACGCCGAGCGCTCGACCGGCGGACACTGCTGGCGCGTCGAGTGCCCGACCGGTCGCCACGGGTACACCGAGCGCCCGACCGGTCGCCACGGGGACACCGGGTGCCCGACCGGCCACCACGGGCACACTTGGCGCCCGACCGGCCACCACGGGCACACCGGGTGCCCGACCGGCCACCGCGGGTACACCGACGGCCCGACCGGCCGCCACCGGGACGCCCACTGCCCAACCGGCCACCGGGGCTCCTGTCAGTCAGGGGTCCGCTGCCGGGGCGCCGCCCGCGAAGCCGGCGGCACCGGCAGGTCGCCCGCCGCCTCCACCGATCAAGCGCGGCTCGACCTGACGAGCTACAGCAGCGGCGAGAGCATCCGCGCCAGCGACTCGCCGAGCCGCGCGTGCAACTTCAACAGGCGCCGGCTCTCGCGACGCACCTCGAGCGCGTGCGCGACGTAGCCGGTGAACACCTCGGCGAGCTGGTCGGCGACGCCCTGATCGTAGAGCATCGCCGTTACCTCGTAATTGATATAGAAGCTACGCACGTCCATGTTGGCCGAGCCGATCGCCGCGAGGGTGCGATCGACCAGCAGCGTCTTCGAGTGCAGCATCCCTGGCACGTACTCGTAGATGCGCACGCCGGCCTCGAGGCACTCGTCGTAGTAGCTGCGGGCCGCGAGGCTGACGAGCCGCGAGTCATTGTTGCTTGGCAGCGGCACCAGCACGCGGACGTCGACGCCGCGCAGCGCGGCTGTCTTGAGGGCCAGGTTGAGGGCGTCGTCGGGCACGAAGTAGGGCGTGGCGATCCAGCAGCGGTCGGTGGCGGTGGCGATCGCGGCGATGAACTGCGCCGCGATGCCGAGGCCAGGCATCATGTCCGGCCCGGACGGGATGATCTGGACCATGGGCCCACGCGACCCCGCGATCGGACGTGCGGTCAGTTCGCGGAGGATCTGCTGGCTGATGCGGGGGTCGTCGGGCTCGAGGTCGACGGTCTCGCCGGTGGCCGCGAGCCAGTCCTCGAGGAAGATCGCGTGCAGGCCGAGCACCGCGTCGCCGGTGAGGCGCAGGTGCAGGTCGATCCACAGGCGACCATCGGGGGCGCGGCCGAGGTACTCGTCACCGACGTTGAGTCCGCCGGTGAAGCCGATCGCGCCGTCGACGACCATGATCTTGCGGTGATTACGAAAGTTGATCCGGCCGTTCCAGCGCAGGCGCAGGCGCACGCGGCCAAACGGCAGCACCTCGCCGCCGGCCTCGCGCAGGCGTCCGAACAGGGCCGCCGGTGTGCCGAGGCAGCCGAAGTCGTCGTAGAGCAGGCGGACCTTGACGCCGGCGCGAGCCTTGTCGCACAGCAGGTCGATCCAGCGCCGGCCGACGCCGTCGTCGCGCCATATGTAGTACTCGAGCAGGATCGACTGCTCCGCGGCGAGCATCGCCGCCTCCATCGCCTTGTAAGCGGCCTCGGGCACCTGCAGCAGATCCGTGGTGGTCGCGCGGCGCAGCGGGGCGGCGGTGACGTTGATCGCCAGCTGCACGAGGCCGCGCAGTGGTTCGGCGAGCTCGTGCAGCGGGGTCTCCAGCGGGACCATGCCGCGCGTGGCGAGGGTCGGGTGGACGCCGCGGCGGTCTCGCAGGCGCCGGCGTCGACGCACACGCAGGCGGCCGAACAGGTAGTAGCCGACGAGCCCGATGCCCGGCAAAAAGATGAGCGCGAGCAGCCAGGCCATCGTCGAGGCCGGGCGGCGGCGCTCGAGCACGACGAAGCCCGTGATCGCTATCACGTAGACCAGCGTCACGACCTCGAGGAGCCAGCGCGCCTGCAGCAGTTCGAGCAAGGGCGCGCACTCTACCGGATGGGTCCGGCGGTGGCGACCGGTCGTGACAAGCGGGCGCCGGCGGCTATAGTTGCCCGCCATGACAAGCGGAGCGAGCCCGTCGTCGTACTTGCATCCCGTCGATCCGTCGAGCGGTGAGGCGCTCGCGCCGGTCGCCTGCACCACGAAGCAGCAGCTCGACGCGATCGTGGCCGGGGCACGTGCGGCCCAGCGAGCGTGGGCGGCACTCTCGGTCGCGCAGCGAGGCACGCGGCTGCGCGGCTTCGCGGCCGCGTTGCAGGGCGAGGCCAGCGAGGCGCTGGCGCAGCAGCTCTCGCAGGAGATGGGCAAGCCGATCCGCGAGGCGCGGACCGAGGTCCGCGGGGTCGCGGCGCGCATCGAGGCGTTCATCAGCCAGGCGCAGGCGGCCTGCGCCGAGGAGACCGCGACGGAGGGCGGGATCCACATGAAGGTCCGCTGGCGGCCGCTCGGCGTGGTCGCGGTGATCGGGCCGTGGAACTACCCCGTGGCGACGCCGAACAACCTCGTCGTCTCGGCGCTGCTGACCGGCAACGCGGCGGTGTTCAAGCCCTCCGAGTTCACGCCGCACACCGGCGCGATCTACCACGCGCTGCTGTCGCAACACCTGCCGGAGGGGCTCCTCGGTCTGGTTCAAGGGACAGGTGAGATCGGCGCGGCGCTCGTCGGCAGCGACGTCGACATGATCGCGTTCACCGGATCGATCGCCACGGGCCAGGCGATCATGCGCGCGGCGGCGACGACGATGAAGCGCCTCGTGCTCGAGCTCGGCGGCAAGGACCCGATGATCGTGCTGCCCGGCGCCGATATCGAGGCGGCGGCGAGGCACGCCGCGACCGAGGCGACCCGCAACGCCGGCCAGGTGTGCGTCGCGGTCGAGCGGATCATCGTGCACCAGGACATCGCCGAGGCCTTCTCCGCCCGCGTGGCGGAGATCGTGCGCGGCCTGGTGGTCGGCGATCCCCGCGACGAGGCCACGCAGGTCGGGCCGATGGCCAACGCCCGCCAGCGTGACCTGGTGCTCGGGCAGCTCGCCCGGGCGCGGGCGGCAGGCGCCCGCTTCCTCGTCGAGGGCGAGTCACGCGGCCCGGGCTTTTATCTGGGCCCCAGCGTCGTCGTCGGCGTCACCCCCGAGATGGACCTCGCCCGCGACGAGACCTTCGGGCCGGTCGTCGCCATCCAGGTCGCCCGCGACGCCGACGAGGCGGTCGCCCGCGCCAACGACACGGTATACGGGCTCGGCGCCAGCGTGTGGGGCCCGCCGGGCGCCGAGACCGAGGCGGTGGCCGACCGCCTCGAGGTCGGGATGGTCGGCGTGAATCGCGGGCTGAGCACCGCGGGTGGGGCCCCGTGGGTCGGGTGGAAGATGTCCGGCTTTGGCTACACCCGCAGCGTCGCGGGCATGCGGCAATTCATGCAGCCGCAGTCGCGGGCCTCCCGCGCCTGAGTGCTCGTGTCCCGTAGTTCTCCGGTGAGCCGCACTGGAGTGTCGTCGATCCGGTCCGGATCATCCCCGCGCGATGCTTGCCCAAGTGGCGCGCGGGTTTGTTATGGTGCCGCCGTGGGGCTCCTTTCCACGCTGCTGCACGAGGCGAGCGCACGTCGCCCGGCCGAGGTCGTCATCGAGACCGATCGGCCGGTCCGCATGCGCCTGACCGACGGCACGAGCGCGGAGCTGGCAGCAGCGGTCCAGGGCACGGCCATTTCGGACGAGCTGTCCGACCTGCTGACGACCGAGCAGCAGGTCGACCTCGCGCTCGGCGAGCCGGTGAAGTTCGACCTCGTCGTCGGCCTCTACACCTGGCACCTCGTCGGCGAGACCGCCCAGGAGGTCGTGTCGGTGCGCGCCTGCCCGACCGGCGAATTGCTCGACGCCAGCGACAGCGTCCAGATCCCGATCGAACCCGACGACATCGACCTCGAGAATGAACCGGAGGACATCCCGCGGCTCCGTCGCGCGCCGTCCTCGGGTCCGTCGGAGATCGACATCGACCTCAACTTCGACGACAACTCCGACGACAACTCCGACGACAACTTCGACGACAACTTCGACGGCAACTTCGACGGCAACGTCGACGATACGGAGGAGGTCGCGAGCCCGACCACGGGTCACGAGGACCGCCCGCCCGCGGGCCTGCGCCTCGCCGCCCTCAAACCTGTCCCGGCGGACAGCAAGCCGCAGCCGGTGTGGCCGCGTCGGGTCGCCCGAACCACGCCCGATCGCGGGCTGCGGAGCGGTACACGGACCGCCGCCGCGCCACGGGCCGCCGACACCGCCTCGAACTGGCCGCGCGACGGCCGGCGCGGCCGCGGGGGGACAACTGCTGTCGCCAGCACACAGGGCCCGCAGGGCACGCATGGTGCCCAGCCGGCGAACACCCGCCAGCTGCCGCTGCGACCGGCCCCGCGCCGCGAGGACATGGTCGAGCTGCTCGCCGCCTTCGAGCCCGGCAGTCTGGCGCTGCTGCTGCGCGCGCCGGGTCAGGCCGAGTCGCTGGCGGCGGCGCTCGAGCTGCCGTCGCTGACGCTCGGCGACTCCGACACGCAGGCGCAGGCGAGCGCGCGCCTCGGCGAGCTCGGCAACGGCGGCGTGCTGATCGTCCGCGCCGAGGACCCGAGCCCGTGGCTCGCGTGGCTGCTGCGTCGCGTCGAGGAGGGCCGCCGCGTGATCGTCGAGACCGAGGCGCTGACGCCCGCGGGCGCGCGGCGGATCCTGCTCGGCGTCGGCGCCACCCCGCGCGCGGAGCTGTGGCTCGACGCGGTCCGGGTGCTCAGCGCGACCGTCAGCGAGGACCGCTGGATCCTGCTGTCGCCGGGCAACTGACGATCTGGCCCTCGGGACAGGCCGGACGGTCGCCGTCGCTTCTGGCACAGACGAAGTGACGCGCGGGCGACCTGACCTTCGGGACAGGTTTAGCGCACCTCGAGATCGACGTCGATGCCCTTCTCGCGACAGGCCGCGAAGATCTCGTCAGTGAGCCGCTCCGCGTCCGCTGCGTCGCCCGGCGGGAGCTGCAAGATCACGTGCGGTCGTCTCGCCTCGAGCGCGGCCATGCGCTCGCGGTGGGCCAGCAGCCGGCTAAAGGCCGCGTAGGCGCCCAGCACCAGGCACGCGAACAGGGCGACGAGCGGTAACATCGGCGCCGGCATCCTAGCGCGGCGCCGGCACGCCTCGCAACGCGCCCCCGGCGATCACGCGAGGCTGCGCCGCCCGGGATCTGCCGCCAGCATGCTCTGTAGGCGCGCGGTCCAGCCGTCCGGCAGTCCGGGGGGGACCAGGCCGGCCGCGTCGAAGTCGCCGCTGACGTGGTCGAAGGGGGCGGGCAGGGCGGCGGGCGCGAGGGCCAGCTCTAGCAGCACGACGCCGGCGCTGAAGATGTCGGAGGCCGCCAGCGCGACCGGCCGCGACGTCGGTGCCGCGCCGGTGGCGGCGCTGCGCAGCTCGGGCGCGAGGTATCGCAGGGTGCCCGCGTGGCCGGCCCGACCGCGCTCGCCCTGCGCGAGCCCGAAGTCGGCGAGGGCGATCGGTGAGCCCTCGCGCGCCTCCCGGACCAGGATGTTGGCGGGCTTGATGTCGCGATGGACCGCGCCCGCGGCATGCACCGCGCGCAGGGCCGACTGCAATTCGGCGCCGACGCGCGGGAGGTCCTGCGGGCCGAGCAGGCGCCGGCGCATGGCGACCCGCAGGTTGCCGCCGCGACACAGGCTCAGCGCGACGAAGCGGCGCGCCGGCTGGACGTCGAGCAACGCGACCACGAAGGGGCTGCGCACGCGGGCCAGCGTGCGCGCCTCGGCGAAGAACCGGGCGCCGATCACCCGCGCCTCGCCGCGGGCCGCGTCGTCGCGGGCCTCGCCGATCAGCCGCTTGATCGCCACCTCGCGACCGACGCGGCGATCGAAGGCCTGGTAGACGACGGCGTGGCGGCCGCGACCGAGCGGACGGCCGAGCTCGTAGCGGTCGACGCCGAGGCCCTCGGTCAGCTCGACCTCATCGAGGCCGGCGAGCAGCGCGAGCCCGCGGCTCGGCGCCTGGCCGCCCGCGCCGCGCCGCACCGCCTCGTGGTAGCCCCGCAGCGCGCGGGCGTGGTCGACGTCGACCGCGAGCACGGCCTCGAAGTGACGCAGCGCCGCGAGCCCCTCGCCCGCGGCGGCCAGCGCCTCGCCGAGCAGCAGGTTGGCGGCTACGTAAGCGCCGCCCGGGGACCAGCGGGCGCCCTGCACCGCCGGCATCGTCAGCACGGCGCGCGCGAGCTCGATGCCGAGGTCCGGCGCGAGCGCGTCGCACAGCTCGGTCGCCAGCAGCAGCAGCAGGTCCGGCCGCGGTCGCAGGCGCTGGTGCCCTGCCACGCTGACGAGCGCGCCGCGCAGATACCCGCCGCGGCTGAGCTCGCGCACCTGGGTCTCGACGATGCGAAGCGGCGCGTTCTCGGCGAGCAGCCGCGTCAGCGCGGCGACCCCCGCGTGCTCACGCGGCAACGCGGCCCCCTCGGACAGCCGCGCCAGCACGGCCCGCAGCGCCTGCTCGAGCGCGGGGTCGGTCACCTGCACCGGGCCCTTTGGACCGGCCCGAGGAGGCGCGCGCGACCTGT
>JAYUXQ010000782.1:0-3833 GCA_043752905.1 Nannocystis sp.
GAGAACACCACATACTCTCCCTCGGTAATAGGTCTGCTCGTTAGCCTGAACCTCGCCGTTGAAAATCTGCCGGATGCCGATTTGGTTGCAATCCTGGCCCGGCGAAACCCTGAAGCCCATGGTCTGATCGGCGATGTGGCGCACATCGATCTCATCGGTCTCAAGCCGCTCCCAAATGTACTCGTCGAGCTTTCCTGCCGCGGGGAGAGACAAGCACGTTCCGTCCTTGCCACCACCTTCGAGGACTACACCATCGTCCCGAATCTCCAGTCGGGATACCCCACATACACTCAATGTATCTCCCGGCATTGCGGAAGACCACACGCCTGGCATCCACGTGCTCTCGGTCGCCACGAGATCCGGCCCGCATGCGGCCAGGGTGGAAATTCCGAGCCACACACCCACGTTTCGAAGATCCTTCACTGGCATGACACGTCCTGCACCCCGCCCCAAACCACGCCGCCCCGTCGGGCTGCTCACCCTGTGCCTCGTCGTCGCGCCACTCCACGGCTGCGCCCGCGAACCTGCCCTCACCACCCACGGCACGCGCGGCTCGACCGGCGACACCTCGACCGCCTCGACGCCCGCCGCTGAGCCACGTCGCCGTCTCAGTGCAGCGGCGTCGACAGCACGCGCGCCCCGGGCCCGACCTGATCGACGTGCCCCTTGCCCGGCACCCCGATGAGGGTGAAGCACTCGTCGAGGATCTGCAGCAATGCCTCGGCGCGCGACGACGAGGCCGCCAGCGCGAAGGTGGTCGGCCCCGAGCCGCTGATGCTGCACGCCAGCGCCCCGGCCTCCTGACACGCCGCCTTCGCGTCGAGGAACCCGGGGATCAGGTGCGCCCGCACCGGCTCGACGATGTCGTCCGCGATCGCCTCGCCGAGCAGCTCGAGGTCCCCCTCGTGCAGCGCGTGGACCAGCAGCCCGAGCCGCGCCGCCTGTTGCACCGCAGACGCCAGCGCCACCTGCCTGGGCAACACCCGCCGCGCGTCCGCCGTGGCGACCGAGCACCCCGGCGTGTAGACCGCGATCCACAAATTCTTCGGGCTCGGCAAACTGACGACGCGCAGTGGTTCCAGGCACGGGATCAGCACGATGCCGCCGAGGATCGCCGGCGCCACGTTGTCGGGGTGCGCCGCGCCGCAGGCCGCCAGCTCGCCCTCACGGGCCAGGTCGACCAGCTGCGTCGGCGCCAGCCCGAGGCCCAGCACCGCCTCCGCGGCCACCAGCGCCGCGCAGGCGCTCGCCCCCGAGGACCCGAGCCCGCTCCCCAGCGGCAGCCCCTTGTGCAGCTCGAGCTCGATGCCCGCCTCCGGCGCGTGCCGCCGCAGCAGCGCGAGCACGGCGACCCCCGCCGTATTGCGATCCGCCTCGCGCGGTAACTTCCCGCCGTCCCCCTCGACCGCCACGATGCGCACACCTGGCTTTTCGGACAGCCGCGCCCGCACGCGATCTCCCGGCCCGCGTAGCGCGAGCCCGAGGCAGTCGAACCCGGGCCCGAGGTTCGAGACGGTGGCAGGCGCGAAAGCTTCGATCCAGGGGCGCGGGCGGGCCATGTGTCCGGACTTTGACCCCCCTCGCCCGCCTTCGCAAGCGCGCCCGCCGATCCGTCCTCGGTTCTCAGTTCGCGCCAGCCAGCGCCAGCTCGGTCGACGCATTGTTGCTGGCAGCGCAGCCCTCGGCCGCCTGGACCTCCGCGGTGGCCTGCGGCTCGTCCTCGTCGCGGGTCCAGTCGTCGTTCTGGCCGCCCTCGAGGTCGGCGATCTCACCGCAGGCACGCTCGTCGTCCGCCGGCAGCCGCTCGATCCACCCCTTCCGCATCCCTCGTCGCACGCACCCGCGAGGGCGAACAGAGCAGCGAGACCAGGACGCACCGGCTTGCCGATCATGATGTCGTGGCGTCGTTCCACGAACCAACGCGACCGCGTGCCTCGGGCCCACGCACTACCGACGCAGGGCGTCCTCGATCCACCCGGTGATGGTCCCGCCGAACAGATACGGGCTCATATACCGTCCGTTGACGAACACCGCGGGCGTCCCGGAGATCTCGAGCTTCTCGCCCTCGACGCGATCCTCCTCGACGAGGTCCTGCCCCTTCTTCACCTTGTAAGAGGCCTCGAACTTGCCCATATCGAGCCCGATCTTCTGGGCGTACTTGCGGATATCGGCGTCCTCGAGGGCCGTCTGGTTCTCGAACACGATGTCGTGCATCTCCCAGAACTTGCCCTGCTCCATCGCCGCCACCGTGGCGATCGCCGCCGCCTTGGCGCGCACGTGGCCCGACAGCGGGAAGTGCTTGTAGACCAGCTTGGCGCGGCCGCGAAACTGGTCGATCGCCTGACGCAGCACGGGGGCCTCCTGCCGGCAGTGCGGGCACTCGAAGTCGGCGAACACCACCACCGTGACCGGCGCGCGCTCGTTGCCATACAGCGGTCGGCCCTTGATGTTGATCTCTCGCGGCCTGAGCGAGTCGACCAGCGGCGCGAGGTTCTCCTTGATGTCGGAGACCGAGGCGCCCGACGCCAGGGCGTCGGCGATGAACTGGGAGATGCTGAGCGAGTCGCGGCACGACGCGTCGTCCTTGAGCGACACGCCCAGGCTGTGAGCTTTACCGCAGGCGCTCGGTTCGCTGTTGATCAGCTGGAAGAACGACGTCTTCTGCGGGTCCGTGAGCCGCGAGAGATCGACGCCCTTGGCGTCCGTGATCTCCGACGACGGCACCGCCGGGTCCGTGGGATCCGCCGGCTTCTCGCCGGACTTGTCGGTCACCGGGGGCGGCGCGGCGGTTGTCTCGGGGCCCGCCGCCGGGGCCGTGCAGGCCGGGCTACACGCCGAGAGGATGAGCAGCAGGGGTGCGAGCGAGCACTTGGAGGAGTTCATCACGAGTGTCCTGAGGGCCCGCGGGGCCGCGCGAACTTGTGCCCCGCCCGGCGGGCCGGGCCGCGGGCAACGCTAACGCACGCCCCGGCGGGCCGCAAGACCGGCGAGGTCACCCGCCCCGCACACCATGCCCGCCGCCACCGCCGCCCGCACCTCCGCGGCCCCCCGAGCCCGCGCCGCCAGCCTCGCCTCGGACGCCCGTCCGAGGCCCTGCGCCGCAGCGACGCATTGACAGGTCCAGGGTCGCGGGTGGTACACCCCCCGCCAGGAGGACTCCCTTTTGAAGATCCTGGTTACTGTCAAGCGGATCCCCGATCCGGACGAGAGCCTCAAGTTCGCCGCGGGCGGGCTCGACTACTCGGCCTCGAAGTGGGTCCCCAACGCGTTCGACGAGTACGCCGTGGAGACCGCCCTGCGCCTCGCGGAGGTCGTCGGGGGCACCCAGCGGCTCGCCGAGGTCATCGTGCTCAGCATCTGTCCGGAGGGCCAGCGTCAGCACGTGACGCAGTTCCTGGCGATGGGCGCCGACCGCGGCATCATCGTCGACGCCGACCCCGAGAAGCTCGACACCATCACCGTCTCGAAGCTGATCGCCGCCGTCTTCAAGAAGGAAGCGTGCGACCTGCTCATCTCGGGCAAGCTGTCCCAGGACAACGAGGGCAACCAGGTGCCGCAGCGCGTCGCCGGCCTCCTCGCCCTGCCCCAGGCCTGCTTCGCCGCCGGCATCGCGTGGGACCAGACCGGTCGCGCCCTCGATGTCTCGCGCGAGGTGGATGACGGCGTCGAGCAAAAGCGCATCCCGCTGCCCGCCGTCGTCTCCGTCGACCTGCGCATCGTCCTCCCCAAGAGCGTCGCCAACGGCTCGACCCCGGCCACCCACGCCTACAACGAGGGCCCGCGGCTCGCCTCGCTCAAGGGCATCACGATGGCCAAGCGCAAGCCGGTCGCCG
>JAYUXQ010000783.1:0-3833 GCA_043752905.1 Nannocystis sp.
CGGGCCCGACCGCGGTCGCCACCGGCGCGCCGTTCCACAGCACCGACTCGACGCGCACGCCGGACATGTCCCCGAGGACCTGTCCCGAGAACCAGGCGCCCGCGGTCAACGATCGCAGGGTCCAGGTCGCGCGCACCAGCACGCCGCCGGGCGCGGGCGTCAGGGTCAGCACGCGCTGCGCGGCCCAGGCCGGCACGGCGGCCTCGACCGGGCTCGCGGCCGTCAGCGCGTGAAAGGTCGCGCGATCGATCTCGACAGAGGCCGGCCGGGGGGCGGGCGCGAGTACGAGGGCGAGGAGCAGCGACACGGACACCGGCCGGGACGCTCCCATAATCTCGCCCCCGTGGAAACCGGACCGCGATCTTTTCGCGGTCGTCTCGCCCGGGGAGCGCCGTTCGGTGCAGCGACGCCCTCACCCGAACGCGGCGCGGAAGGCCGCCGCGAACCTGGCAGCCGCGTCCGCGTCGATCGGGCCGCCCGCGCGACCGTCCGCCCGCAGCGCGCTACCGACGATGACGCCGTCGCACAGCGCCGCGAGCCCGGGCAGCGCGGCGATCGTCGCTCCGCTGGCCACGTACACCGGAGCCTGGCCCGCGGCCGCCCGGACCCCGCGCAGGCGCTCCGGGTCGACCGCCTCGCCGGTCCCGCTGCCGGTGACCAGCACCGCGTCGGCGAGCGCCCGCTGCACGAGGTCCCTGGTCTCCTCGCCGAGCTCGCGCGGCGCCAGCGGGGCCGAGTGCTTGACCGCGACATCGGCCCAGATCTCGATCGGCTCGCCGAGGGCCCGCCGCAGGCGCAGCAGCTGCGCCGCGTCGCCCTCGATCACGCCCTGATCGGTGACCCGTGCGCCGCTGAGCACGTTGATCCGCACGCACGCCGCCCCGACCGCCGCCGCGATCGCCAGCGCGGCCGCCCCGTCGTTGCGCAGCACATTGATCCCGATCGGCAGCTGCGGGCAGGCCTCGCGCACCGCCAGCGCGCAGGCCGTCATCGCCGCGATCGTGATCGGTGGGACGGCGCCGCGGAAAAATGGTGCATCACCAAAGTTCTCGACCACGATCGCCTCGAAGCCCGCGTGCGCGAGCAGCCGGGCGTCGCGCGCGGCCGCCCTGGCGATGTCGCCGACCCCGTCGCGCGCGCGCGGGCTGCCGGGCAGCGGAGGCAGATGCAGGACGCCGACCAGGCGCGGGCGAAGCGGGGCACGCATGGGCAGGAAGATACCCTATTCGAGCCACCACGCGCATTCACGGCCGACCTCGCTATTAGCTGCCCATGACCGCTCTCGACTCCATGTCACGGTTTCGCCGGAAACCCAACGGCGAGCAATCCAACAGCGGTCGTCACGCCTTCGGCGACATCACCGTCGGCGTCATCGACATTGGTCTGGAGGACTCGACCTCGAGGCATGTCGGACGCGGTTAGCTCGCCGCGGGGATCCGCAGGCCGGTCGCGACGCCATATGCCGGGCGGGTCCGGACCCGCACGCGTTCGATCTCACACGCCTGCCGTCCATGTCGGCGGCGCCAATATGTGTATCGTGCAGGATGCGCATCGCCTTGACCTTGCTCCCCGCCCTCGTGCTCGCCGCGTGTGGCAGCGATCCTGCCACCTCCTCCGCGGGCACGGGCACCGGCACCGACACCCAGACCAATGGTGGCACGACGCAGGACCCCCCGACCGGCACCTCCGCGGGCACGACCTCCGATCTGCCGACCGGCGGCGGCATGACCGAGGGCGGCAGCGGCACCACGACCACCGGCCCCGCGACGACCACGGGCACCGACACGACGGCGACGACCGCGGCCGACACCGGCAGCACCTCGCCGGTGCTCACCGGGACCGGCACGATGGAGACCGGCACGACCGACACCACCGGCATCCTCGACACCACCGGCATCCTCGACACCACCACGACGCTCGGCAGCAGCGAGGGCGGCGACGACTCGACCACCGAGGCCGTCGAGGCCTGTCCGTGCCCGGACCTCGAGGTCCCGCTCGACGACGGCATCTTCGTGCTCGCGCAAAATGCGTCGATCTGGAAGTTCTTCCCGGAGACCAACGACCTGGTCCCGCTCGGCACGCCGAAGTGCGACCTGCCGCCGGCGACCTTCTCGATGGCGGTCGACCGCCTCGGCTTCGCGTGGGTGCAATTCAGCGGGGGCCAATTGCGCAAGGTCGCGGTCGGCGACCTCGACATCTGCACCGACCCCGGCTACATCCCGAACCAGCAGGGCATCGACAACTTCGGCATGGCCTTCGTGTCGAACAGCGCCTCGGACAAGTGCGACCGGATCTTCGGGGCCCAGTACAACGGCATCACCGAGGGCAACATGGTCGCCGACTTCTTCAGCATCGACCCGATGACGCAGGGCCTGATGAAGCTCGGCAAGGCCGACTTCGGCAGCGCCGAGGTCACCGGCACCGGCGACGGACGGGCCTTCCTGTTCGCACCCGGCGACGTGTCGAAGCTCGTCGAGGTCGACCGCACCAACGGCAAGACCCTCAGCGCGATCCCCCTGCCCGGCGTGGTCGCCGGCGGCGGCTGGGCCTTCGCGTTCTTCGCCGGCGACTTCTACTTCTTCACCGACGGCCAGTTCGACGGCGCGAGCGAGGTCACCCACATCGACTACGACGACAGCGACAACAACGGCAAGCAAGACCTCACCGTCGTCGTCGACAATGCGCCGCTAAAGATCGTCGGGGCCGGCGTGTCCACCTGCGCCCCGACGCTCCCGCAGTAGTCGATCAGGCCGCCAGCGCCGCGGCGGCCGGCAGCACCAGCCCCGCGAGCCCGCGCTGCCACAGCGCGGCGCGCAGCGGCGCATCGATCACCCCGTGGGCCCGCAGCGCCGGCGTGCCGGCCTCGCCCGCGAGGCGCGTGGCCTGCTCCTGCGCCGCGGCGATCGCCGCCGTGAACACCCGCTGCACCTGGGCGTGGGTGTCCGCGTCGGCACCGTCGAGCACCCAGCGAACGAAGCGCCAGCCGAGCTCCGCGTGGCGCTGCTCGTCGTCGGCGATCTTCGTCAGCACCCGGCGCAGACCCGGGTCCACCGCCTGCGCCGCCGCCTCGCGGGCCTCGAGCGCCGACAGCGTCTCACCGACGCAGGCCTCGCGGATCACCGCCTCGACGATCGCGGCGCGGTCGCTCGCGCCCGGCGTGCTCGCCTGCGGCAGCGGGCCAGGACCGACGCCCACACCCGCGTGGTGACTGGCGAGCGCGAAGCACAGGCGCGCGTGCTCGACCTCGTCGGCGAGCGCCTGCTGGGCCGCGAGCACCAGCTCCGGTCCAGCGCCGACCGTGAGCAGCTGCAAGATGAAGCGGGCGAACGACGCCACCGACGCGTGCTCATACCCTGCCACCTCGGTCCAGTAGCTCGCGAGCTGCGCGCGCAGCTCCGCGGGCGCGTCGGTCGCGAGGATCAACGCGCGCCAGTCCTCGCGCATCGTCGGCGGCGCCGTCACGGCCGCGTCCTCGACCACGAAGGGTCGCCCGCACGCGACCAGCGAGCAGTCCCACTTCTGGCCGTCGAAGGCGCAGGGCGTGTCGACACATGGCGCGTCGGTCTCGCACAGGTCCGCCGGGGTCGTGCACGCGCCGTTGAGCACCTCGGCGCCGCAGTCGTAGCCCTCGGACTGCGCGAACTGGCACACCTCCCCCGCATCGCAGTCGCCGTCGTCGGTGCAGCCCGAGGCCACGCAGCGGGTGACCGGGCCGAGCACGTCGCCGGCGCAGCGGCACACCGTGCCCGGCGCGCAGTCGGCGTCGGTCTCACAACCATATGTACATCCACATGCCATAAAGCCGACCGAGAATTGCTGGCAGGTGCCAAACG
>JAYUXQ010000784.1:0-3832 GCA_043752905.1 Nannocystis sp.
CTTCGTGCGCGTGCTCGGCAGCAAGGTCCAGGCCGAGGTCATCGCCGTCAAGGGCAGCATGTACGTCGACCTGTCGTGGACCCTCGGCCCCCCCGCGGACGGCCTGCGCCAGCTCGTCGTCACCACCGCCCTCGACAACCTCGTCAAGGGCGGCGCAGGCCAGGCCGTGCAGTCGATGAACCTCATGTTCGGCCTCCCCGAGGGCCAGGGCATCGACGCCCCGGCGATGTGGCCATGAACGCGACCAAGCCGAGGACCGCGGTGCTCAAGTTCGGCGGCGAGGTCGTCGCCGACGCGGCCGCGCTCGCGGGTGTGCTCGCCGACGTCGCCGCCCTGGTGGCCAGCGGCTGGCATCTGGTCCTGTGCCACGGCGGCGGTCCGCAGGCCAACGCGCTGCAGGAGCGCCTCGGCCTGGTCCCGCACAAGGTCGCGGGCCGAAGGATCACCGACGCCGCGACCTTGCAGGTGATGAAGTGCGTGCTGGCTGGCGAGCTCTCGGTCGACGTCGCGGCCGCTGGCGCCGCGGCGGGTTTGAAAACCGTGGGCATCTCCGGGGTCAGCGCGGGCCTCGTGACCGCTCGCAGGCGACCGCCGATCGTGATCGCCAGCGCCGGCCCGGACCCGATCGACTTCGGCCTCGTCGGCGACATCGTCGAGATCCGCACGGAGCTGCTCACGCATCTCTGGGCCGGCGGCTATACGCCGGTCGTCAACACCCTCGGGATCGACCCCACGAGGGGCGAGGTCTACAACATCAACGCCGACACGGTCGCCTCGGCGATCGCCGCGGCCCTCAAGGTCGACCACCTGTTCCTGATGACCGGCGTGCCCGGCGTCCTGCAAAACAAGGATGACCCGTCGACCCGCATCCCGCGATTGACGGCCGCGGAGGCGCGCGCGGCGATCACCTCCGGGGTGATCGTCGGCGGCATGATCCCCAAGGTCGAGGAGGCGCTGGCGAACATCGAGCTCGGCATCGGCGCGGTGCACATCCTCGGGGCCACGCCAGGCGCCTTGCAGGCGGAGGCGCAGCAGCCGGGCAGTCGCGGCACCGTGCTCGTGTAGAGCTTGCTATAGTCGCGGGCGATGCACACCCCGCGTGACACCGAGCTGGGCGACAGGCTCCAGGCCGCCGTCGACGAGGCCTTCGAGACCACGCAGGTGGCATGGCTGCGCCGCGTCGTCGAGCAGCCGAGCCACACCTACGCGCGCGCCGACGTCGAGGCGGCCGCCGCGATCGTCGACGAGCTCGCCGCGGAGGTCGGCCTGGTCCGCACGCTCCACCCCGATCCCGCCGGCAAGTTCGCCGATCATCGCGTGTACGCCACGCCAGCGACCGGCGCCGGCGACCGGGCCCTCGCGCTCGTCGGTCACATCGACACCGTGTTCCCGCGCTCGCTCGGCTTCCTCGAGTTTCGCCGCGAGGAGGACGCCGTGTTCGGACCGGGCGTGCTCGACATGAAGTCGGGCGTGTCGTCGACGCTGTTCGCCCTGCGCGCCCTGCGACACGTCGCCCCGGACGTCCACGCGGCCCTGCGCGCGCGCGTCGTCATCGTCAGCGACGAGGAGGTCGGCTCGCCGAGCAGCCGCGCCCTCTACGATCGCCTCGCGCCGCTGACGACCGCCGGCCTGGTGTTCGAGTCGGGCCGCAAGCAGGACCTCATCGTCACCGCGCGCAAGGGCGGCGGCATGTTCACACTGACGGTCCACGGCAAGGCCGCCCACGCCGGCAACGATCACAAGTCCGGCGTCAACGCGATCCATGCGCTCGCGTTGATCGTCGGTCGCATCGAGGCGATGACCGACCACGGTCGCGGCGTCACCCTCAACGTCGGGCTCATCGAGGGCGGCACCGCCAAGAACACGGTGCCCGAGCGCGCCTCGTGCCAGATCGACGCCCGCTTCGAGACCGTCGCCGACGCCGAGCAGGTCAGCGCGGCGCTGCATGCCATCGCCCGGGACCCGTTCGCCGGCATCGACCCCGCCCTCGTGCCCGAGCGCCTGCGTCAGGTCCGGGTCGAGCTGTCCGGCGGCGTGACGCGCCCGCCGATGGAGCCGATCGCCGCCTCGCAGCGCCTGCGCCGCGCCTACGAGCCCTATGCCGGCGCGCTCGGGCTCGCGGTCGGCGAGGCCAAGCTGCAAGGCGGTGGCTCGGACGCCAATCTGTTGGTCGCCCTCGGCGTCCCCTGCATCGACGGCCTCGGACCCTACGGCGAGTTCTTTCATCAGGTACACGAGTGGTGCAGCCTGACCAGCCTGCGCCGCCGGACCGCCGCGCTCGCGTGGTTCCTCGCCGAGCAGGCCGCGAGCGAGTACGCGTGAACCGCGAAGGGCCATCGGCGGCCCCGCGACACGGGAGGGTGTGGGCGCCCCCAGTGCCTCGCAGCGGCACGCAAAGGGCCCTACAGGCCCGTTTGGCAAGGGATGCGGGCGACGGCTTGCGAGCCCCGGGTACCCGTGCGAAAACGGTCAGGTCTCTCGATGAGTGACGCCGACGCCCTGGGACTCCTGCTTGTCGTGCTGTGCCTGGCCGCCAGCATGTTCTTCTCCGGTTCCGAGACGGCGATCACCAGCTTCGACGCCCACCGGGCCCAGCGCCTCGTCGAGGAGGACGGACACACCGGCAAGGTCATGGCCTTCTGGGTGCACGACCCGGTGCGGGTGCTGTCGACGATCCTGGTCGGCAACAACATCGCCAACACCCTGCTCGGCGCCGTGATCACGGCGATGGCGATCCGCCACCTCGAGGGCAGCCCGTGGGGCGACTACGCGGTCGGTGGCGCCGTGTTCGTGGCGACCGCGCTGCTGCTGGTCATCGGCGAGATCACGCCGAAGGCCCTGGGCAAGCTGTATAGCGACCGCTTCACCATTCCGGCGCTGTGGGTGCTCAAGCTCGTCAGTCGGATCATCGCGCCGATCCTGTGGAGCGTGATGCCGCTGACCAACCGCCTGATCCGGCGCGCCGCCCCGGACGCCGACGCGAGCAGCAGCCTGGCCCGCGTCACCTCGGACGACATCAGCTACATGATCAAGGTCGGCCACCGCGACGGGTCGATCGCCGCCGATCAGGCCGCGCTGCTGTCCAGCATGGTCCGCTTCGAGGCGAAGATCGCCCGCGACATCATGATCCCCGAGAACCGCGTCACCGCGGTCAACCTCGCGTGGGACGTCCGCCAGGTCCGCGAGGTCGCCCTGCGATCCGGCCACAGTCGATTCCCGGTGTACGACGGCTCGCTGATCAAGGGCATCAAGGGCGTGCTGCACATCAAGCAAATGGTCGGACTGGCCGACAGCGACAGCATCGTGCGGCTGGTCCGCCCGCCCGTGTTCATCGGTCAGAGCATGCGCCTGCACGACCTGCTGCAGCGCTTCAAGGACCAGCGCGTGCACCTGGCGATCGTCGTCGACGACGCTGGCGACACCGTCGGCGTCGTCACCCTCGAGGACGTGCTCGAGCAGATCGTCGGCCAGATCTTCGACGAGACCGACCGTTCACCGTTCCCCGGCGTGGTCGAGCAGGCCGGCACTCACATCGTCGATGGCCAGGACAGCATGCGGCAGATCGAGGAGCTGCTCGGCGTCGAGCTGCCCGAGATGGAGGGCGTCGGCAGCGTCGGTGACCTCCTCACGCACCTCGCGGGCCAGATCCCCAGCGCCGGGTCGGTGTTCCTGTGGGAAGGCCTGCGCTTTCGCGTGATGGAGGCCGACGCGCGCCACCTCGTGCGCGTGCGCGTCGACCGACCGGCCGAGGGTGACAGCGCCCTCGCCGATAACTGACGAAGTGCCGTTCGGATGCGACGGTCGGTCCTCGACCGCCCGTGTCGTTTACGCG
>JAYUXQ010000785.1:0-9381 GCA_043752905.1 Nannocystis sp.
CCTCGGCGTGCACGCCGGCGCCATCGATCGCCCCCGGATTTCAGGGGTTTTGTCGCCAGCCGCCGCCCAGCGCTTGATAGATCGCCACGACGGCCTGGAGCTGATCTCTCTTGGCCTCGACGAGCTCCATCTCGGCTTGCAGCGAGTCACGTACTGTCATGAGGACCTCGTAGTAATCCAGCTGCGCCGACTGATACAGGACCTTCGACACCTCGATCGCCGTGTGGAGCGCCTCCACCTGCTGGGCCAGCTGCTCGTAGCGCTGTCTCAGGTTCGAGATCGCCGTGAGCTGATTGTACACGTCGGTGAATGCCTGCAGGATCGAACGTTCGTAGTCGAAGACCGCCTGGATCTGCCTGGCGTTCGCCGAACGGTAGTCCGCTTTGATCCCCGCCCGGTTGAGCAGCGGAGCCATCAGGTTGCCGGCCAGGCTGTAGGCCAGCGACTGGGGCGTCTTGATCAGGTGCGTCAGGTTGAACGACTCGTATCCGATGTTCGCGTCGAGGCGCAACGACGGGTAAAACTTCGCCTTCGCGCTCCTGGTATCGAGCTTCGACGCGGCGAGCCGCAGCTCCGCCGCCTTGACGTCGGGGCGGTTCTCCAGCAGGTCCGAGGGCAGGCCCGTGGCCACGATGTCGGGGTTCGTGGACATGAGGGTCTGGGGGTTGCGCGCGACGGGTTGCGGGAACCGCCCGACCAGGAAATTGATGCGACTCTCGACGATGATCCGCTGCTGCTCGAGGGAGAACCTCCGGCCCTGATTCTTGAGCACCTCGGCCCGGAACCGCTGCACCCCGAGCTCCGTCTCGCGCGCAGCCGCCTTCTTGAGCTTGACGACCTCGAGCGCGTTCGTCTGGAGCCCGATGAATCGATCGAGGATCTCGATTTGGTTGTCGAGCGCGACGAGGTCGTAGTACGAATTGGCGATCTCCGCCACGATCTCGGTGATAAGGAAGTTTCGCTCCTGGATCGTCGCCTCGTAGCGCAGATTGGCGGCCTTGCGGGCGTTGCGAAGTCGGCTCCAAATGTCGGTCTCCCAGGATGCCACGAACCCGAAGCGAAAGTCGGGCAGGATCCTGGGCACCCCGTGGGCCGCGTCGCTGACCCCCTGGCTGGTGTCGTCCCCGACCTTCTCGAGGCCCGCGCCGACGCCTGCGCCCAAAAACGGCGTGTACTCGCCCCGAATGGCCGCGACGTTGTTCTGGGTAAGGATGATCTCCTGGAGCTGAATGTTGAGCTGCTGGTTATTCTCCAGCGCCTGCTCGATCAGGCTCCGGAGGTCGGGGTCGGCGAAGAACACGTCCCATTGTCGCTGCACCGCGACACTCGGGCCCGAGACAGTGGCGAGGGCGCCAAAGGACTGCGGGACCGCCTTTTTCGGCTCCCTGGCCTTGTTGTTCCCCAGCATGTTTGCGCAGCCGACCGTGAGCGACAGGGCGCACACGGCCGTCACGGCGGTCACGAGACTCCACCACCTATTCACGGGACTCCTCCTCCGCGCGCAGCTCATTGCGTAGCGCGATCATTTCAGATGTGGTCGCCGGAGGGGTCGCGGCCGGTGCTTCGCCGGCATCGGGCGAATGGGTCGCGGCCACCATCTCGGTCTGCGGCGCTGCCTCGGGCCCGGTGTGCGGCGATGTCCCGGAGAAAGGCGCCATCTCCTCGGAGAGCGGCATCGGTCGGGTGCGGCTGCCGATCCGCAGGAACTCCTCGAAGCGCGCGAGGTGGGCGAAGATGAAGTACAGGCCCGGGATGAGGATCACGCCGAACACCGTGCCCATGACCATGCCGCCGAGCGCGGACGAGCCGATGGTGTTGTTGCCGACGGCCCCTGCGCCCTTCGCCACGACCAGCGGATACAGGCCCGCGACGAACGCGAACGAGGTCATCAGGATCGCCCGGAAGCGCGCCGTCGCACCGGCGATGGCCGCCTCGAACACGGTGGCGCCCTCGCGCCGGCTCTGGACGGCGAACTCGACGATCAGCACCGCGTTCTTCCCGAGCAGGCCCACCAGCATGACCAGGCCGACCTGGGCGTAGATATCGTTCGCCAGGCCCATCATCTGGAGGAACAGGAACGACCCGAACGCGCCCGCGGGCAACGACGTGATCACGGCCAGCGGGAGGATGAAGCTCTCGTACTGGGCCGCCAGCACGAGGTAGACGAATACCAGCACGATCCCGAAGATGTACACGGCCTCGTTGCCGCGCCGCGCCTCGTCGTAGGACAGGCCCTCCCAGGCGATGTCGTAGCCGCGCGGCAGGACCTCCGCCGCCACCTCCTTGATGGCCAGGACGGCGTCGCCGGTCGTGTAGCCGGGTGCGTTGTTGCCACGAATGGCCGACGAATTATACATATTGTAGCGGGTGATCTCGTTCGGGCCCTGTCGCTTCTTGAGCGTCATGAACGACGAGTAGGGGACCATCTCGCCGGCCTCGTTCTTGACGTACATCTTCAGGACGTCCGACGGCAGCGCCCGGAACTCGGGCGCCGCCTGCACGTAGGCGCGATAGAAGAAGCCGAAGCGGATAAAGCCGGTCTCGAAGGAGCTGCCGATCATGAGGTCGAGGTTCTCCATCGCCTTGCCGATGGAGACGCCCTTTTGCATCGCCTTCTGGTTGTCGATGATGAGCTCGTACTGGGGGTAGTTCGCCGCGTAGAACGTGAAGAGCCCGGTCAGCTCGGGCCGCTCGCGCAGCGCCTCCATGAACTTTTGGTTGATGCGGTCGAACTCGTAGTAGTCGGTGCTGCCGGTCTTTTCGAGCATGCGAAAGGAGACGCCGCCGGCCGCGCCGTAGCCGGGGACCGCGGGCGGCTCGAAGAACTCGATGATGGCGCCGATGTCCTTGGCCTTCTCCTCGAGCTCCGCGATGACCTCGTTGACCGACTTGTCGCGCTCGGACCAGTCCTTGAGGTTGATGAGGCAGGTTCCGGCGTTCGACGCCCGCCCCTCGGTGAGGATCTCGTAGCCGGCGAGAGACGAGACCGACGCGACCTCATCCAGCTCCCGGGCGATGTCCTGGAGGGTCCTGGCGACCGCGTTGGTCCGCTCGATCGTGGTCCCCGGCGGGGTCTGGATGATCGCGTAAATGATGCCCTGGTCCTCGTTGGGCACGAAGCCGGACGGGAGCACCCTGTTGACCGCGACGATGCCATACACGAACAGGCCGAGCACCGCGATCGTCACGTAGAACCGCCCCAGGATCGCCCGCATCAGACGGACGTAGACCGACGTGACGCGGTTGAACACCCGGTTAAAGCCGTTGATGAACAGGGTGATCGGGTTGCGGCTGTTCCTGGGCCCGTGCACCGGCTTGAGGATCAAGACTGACAGCACCGGCGTGAGCGTCAGCGCGACGAACCCGGACAGCACGATCGACGAGGCCATCGTGACCGAGAACTGCCGATAGAAGACGCCGACCGGGCCGGGCATGAAGGCGACCGGCACGAAGACCGACGTCATCACCAGGGTGATCGCTATGATGGCGCCGCTGATCTCGTTGAGGACCTCCTTCATCGCCTCGTAGGTCGGCAGGTGCGTCGCCTCCATTTTGGCGTGCACGGCCTCCACGACGACGATGGCGTCATCGACGACGATGCCGATCGCCAGGACCAGCGCGAAGAGGGTGATGAGGTTGATGCTGATGTCCATCAGCCCCATGAAGATGAACGCGCCGATGAGCGACACGGGCACGGCGAGCGTCGGGATGAGGGTCGAGCGCCAGTCGCCCAGGAACACGAAGACGACCAGCGCCACCAGCACGAACGCCTCGGCGAGCGTGTGGACGACCTGTTCGATGGAGGCGTCCACGAACCTCGAGACGTCGTAGCTGACCGCGTAGTCCATGCCCGGCGGGAAGCTGGACGCCTTGATCTCGTCGAGCTTGGCCTTGACGTTGGCGATGACCTCCTGGGCGTTGCTCCCGAGCGTCTGCTTGAGCACGATGGCGGCCGAGGGGTGACCGTCGAGGTTGGAGTAGATGTTGAAGAACTCGCTGCCGAGCTCGACCTTGGCGACATCCTTCAAGTGCAGGACGTGGCCATCCGGCGTGGCCCGGATGATGATGTCCTCGTACTGCTCGGGCTTGTTGAAGCGGCCCTCGTAGACGAGCACGTACTCGAGCGACTGCGCCGTCTTTCCGGTGGCCTGTCCGACGCGGCCGGGCGTCCCGATGACGCTCTGCTCGCTGATGGCGTCCTGCACGTCCTGGGCGGAGACGCTGTAGGCCCGCATGCGGTCCGGGTTGAGCCAGATGCGCATCGCGTATTGTCGACTGCCGAGGATGCGGGCCTGCCCGATGCCCGTGACGCGCATGATCTCCGGCAGGACGTTGACGTTGGCGAAGTTGAACAGGAACTTCTCGTCCGCGTCCTCGGCGGTGCTGTACACGTTGACGTACATCAACATGCTGGGCTGGACGCGCATCAAGATGACGCCCTCGAGCTGGACCAGCTTCGGGAGCTGGCTCATCACCTGGTCGATCCTGGTCTTGACGTTGATGATGGCCTGGTTGGGGTCGGTGCCGAGATCGAAGATGACCTGGATCGTCGCTTCACCGGCGCTGGTCGCGTCCGAGATCATATAGCGCATCCCTGGTACGCCGTTGATGGCGCGCTCCAGCGGGATGAGCGTCGACTGGACGAGGACATCGGCGCTGGCGCCCGGATATGCGACCGTGATCTGGACCTGCGGCGGCGCGATCTCGGGGAACTGAGAGATCGGGCGCGCGCTGATCGACAGCAGCCCGAGGAGGACGATCAGGATCGAGATGACGATCGCGAGGACGGGGCGGTGGAGTATCTTTGCGAACATTTCGGTGTCCTCATTCCGCGTGGTACTTCAGCTGCGCGAACACCTCGGCGGGCTCCTCGAACTTCACCTCGATATGCTTGCCCTCCTCGACCTTGCGCAGCCCCTCCAGGAGGATGCGGTCGGTGTCCGCGAGGCCGCTGTCGAGGATGAAGGCGTGCGGTAGCTCGGCGGCGACCGAGATCGGTCGCGCCTTCACGACGCCGTCGTCGCCGATCACGAAGACATAGCGGCGATCGAGGATCTCGAAGGTCGCCTTTTGCGGGATCGTCTGGGCGTTGGCGTGCTTCGTCGTGACGACGATGTTTCCGGTCTGACCGTGCCGCAGCAGCCCGGCGGGGTTGGGAAAGGTCGCGCGAAAGGCGATGTTGCCGGTCGTGTTGTCGAAGTCGGCCTCGATGGTCTCGACCTTGCCCTGCTGGTCGAAGTTCTTGCCGTTCGCCATCTTGAACGTGACGTCCAGCTTTCGCTCGGGATCCGCCTTGTAGTCGAGGTACTCGGCCTCGGGCACGTTGAAGTAGATCCACAGCGTCCTGTTGTCGGACAGCGTCGTCAACAGATCGCCCTCGTCCACGAGGCTGCCCAGCCGCACCACGAACCGATCCATCAACCCGGTGAACGGGGCGCGGATCTCGGTGAGGCGCATGTGGGCCTGGGCGAGCGACAGATCGGCCTTGGCTCGATTGAGCTTGGCCGCGCGCAGCGCGAGCTCGGCCGACGACACGATATCCTTGTCGGCCAGCATCTTTGTATTCTTGTATTCGATCGAGGCCATGTCGGTCTCCGCCTCGGCGTGGCGCAGGTCCGCCCGATAGACGAGCGGCATGATCTGGAACATCTTCGTGCCCTCTTCGACCCGCTGGCCCTCGTCGACGAGGATCTCCGTCAGATAGCCGCGCTCCAGGGCCCGCACCTCGATGTGCTGGATCGCCTGGACCTGGGCGACGTATTCATGGGTGAGCTCGACGTCCTGTCGGTACGGGGTGGTGACGGCGAAGACGCTCGCCTCCTCGTGCTTTTGGGGCACAGGCTGACATGCCCACATAAATAGGGCCGCGAGCGCGATCACTAGCGATAGGATTCGAGGCATGGATCTCTTCTCATCGGGGTTGTGTGTGCGCGACGGGGTTCGGTTGTCGACAGGCCGCGTCGAGGTGCCGGGTCGACGGCGCTGCGACCCGCGAGGCGCGGCGTGGCGCGGGGGCACGACCCGCAAAGCAATGACCGTACCAACGCCGTTCCGTGCGTCCTTCGGCGGGTTCACGCGGTGCCGCGGGGACGACCAAGGAAAATTTCCCAGGTGCCCTGGGAGCCGCTCCCGGTCGGGAAGCGAGCGGTCGGAGCCTTCGGCTTTCCATGGTCCCGGACGCTGGTTTCATCGCCGATGCGGCCTCCACCGCCGCGAGCGCTGCGAGCGTTAACGTGAGCGACGGGTTAATTCACGGGCCATGGGTCGCGCCCGTCGCCAGCGCAGGATCGGCGCCGGGAATCGGCGCTCGCCACCGCGCCCGCGCAGCGGGTCGCGCTGGCAGCTGCCCGGGCGCGCCCCTTCCGGGGTAAGCCTCGGGGCCCATGAGCCTGTCACGCCGTAACTTCTCGATCGCCGCCGTCGTCGCGGCCGGCTGCGTTCATACACCGGCGTCCGCGGTGCCGGCCGCACGGGTGCCTGGCGCGATGGATGCGGCCTGGGAGCGACTGGTGCAGGTATTGCCGGGCACCTGGAATGCGACGGGTGAGCTCGCGGGGCTGGTGATCGCGTACAGGGTGGTGTCGCGCGGCTCGGCGCTGCTGGAGACCTTCGGCGCCGCCGAGGACCGCCAGACGATCAGCGTCTATCACCGCGACGGCGATGCTCGCGTCGGCCCCCGAAGTGAACCGATCGCTGTCCGGGTGCGACGCGGCGCAGATCGACGTGGTCACACGCGGGTGAGCGCGGCGAGGGCGTCGGCGATCGCCTGCGGGGCCTCGGGGATCAGGGCGTGGCCGATGTCGGGCAGCAGGTCGAGCGGGCAGCCGAGCGCGGCGGCGCAGGCGGCCGCGTGCTCCGGGGTGATCAGTGCATCGCGGGTGCCGCTGAGGACCCGCCGCGGGGCCGTGATCGTCGAGAGGGTCGCGCCGGGGCGCCAGTCCTCGAGCGCGGTGACGGTGGCCAGCGTGGCCGTGAGGCGCTGACGGGTGGCGTCGTCGATCAGGGCGGCGAAATAGTCGGGGTCGGGCGGGACCGCGAACAGCATGCCGACTGCCCCGGACAGCAGGGCGCGGTCCTCGTGCATGCGCCGTTGATAGTCGGCGACGGCGTCGTGGTGCGGCATGCCCTCGATCCACGGCGGGGCCAGACACAGCAGCGAGCGGACGACCTGCGGGGCGTCGAGGGCGAGTTGAAGAATGACGCCGGCCCCGAGCGAGTGACCGACGAGGTGCGCCGAGGCGAGGCCCATGGCGTCGAGGAAGGCCCGGAGGTCGCGGGCCAGCGCGGGCAGGCTGTAATCGTCGTCGGGGCCGCGGGTGTCGCCGCGGCCGCGAAGATCGATCGCGTGGGCCTGGAGGCCCGCGGGCAAGCGCTCGAGCAGCGGGGTGAACCACCGCGAACTGCCCCAATTGCCGTGCACGCACACGACGGGCTCGCCGTGGCCGGCGGTGATGTAGTGGATCTCGAGGTCTTCGGCGGCGCGGATGGATGGCACTTGGGTGGTTATCTCTCTGGGTTATCGCCGTGACTCGCAGTCAATGCGCGGCGGTCGAGTTTACCGGCGGCGGTGCGCGGCAGGGCGTCGAGCTGCACCACCGATTTGGGGATCTTGTACGCAGCCAGGCGCGCGCGCAAAAACGCGATCAGGTCGGCGGGGTCGAGGGCGCCGCGAGTGACGACGACGGCGCGGCCGACCTCGCCCCAGCGCGGGTCGGGCACGGCGATCAACGCGGCCTCGACGATCATCGGGTGGGCCATCATCACGCCCTCGACCTCGGCCGGGTAGACGTTCTCGCCGCCGGAGATCAGCATCTCCTTGGCGCGGCCGACGATCGCCAGCGCGCCGTCGGGGTCCTGGCGCGCGAGGTCGCCGGTGCGCAGCCAGCCGTCGACCAGGGCATCGGCGGTCGCCTCGGGGCGACGCCAGTAGCCAGCAAACAGGTGGGGGCCGCGTAGCTGCAATTCGCCGACCTGTCCCGGAGGACATGTGGTGACATTGTCGGACTCGACCAGGCGGGCCTCGACATGCGGCAGCGGGAAGCCGACCACGCCCGGGCGCGTCGGCGCCCCGGCGTCGGGCAACCAAAAGTTGTTGGGGCCGGCCTCGGTCAGGCCGTAGCCGGTCTTGAAGTGCGGCAGGCCGCGCTCGCGAAACCGCTGGAACACGGGCGCGGGGCACGGGGCGCCGCCACTGACGCACAGGCGCAGGCGCTGGACCGGGGCGGTGGTCCAGCGCGGGTGCTCTTGCAGGGCGATGAACATGGTCGGGACGCCGAAGAACAGGGTGGCGGGGTGGCGCTCGAGCAGGTCGAAGACCTGGTCCGGCGAGAATTCCCGACACACGATCGAGGCCCCGCCGATCGCCAGCAGCGGCGCGGTGAGCACGTTGAGGCCGCCGGTGTGGAACAGCGGGGCGTTGAGGATCGCCAGGTCGTCCGGGCGCAGTCCCCAGCCGGCAGCGGTGCCGAGCGCGTTCCACGAGATACTGCCGTGGGTCAATATCGCCGCGCGCGCGCGGCCGGTGGTGCCGCCCGTGTAACACAGCACCCACGGGTCGCCGTCGCCGACCGCGAGCTCGGGCAATGGGGTCGCCGACAGCGCGTCGCGCTCGGCCCATGCGACCTCACCGGGGCCGGCGCTGGCCAGTGCGAGCCGGCGCGCGGGGGTCCGTAGCGAGCCGGCGATCGCCGCGAACTCGGGCCCGTGGACCAGCACCGCGGGGTCGCCGTCGGCGAGCAACTCCTGCAACTCGGCCGCGGTCAGTCGCCAGTTGAACGGCTGCAGCACGGCGCCGAGCTTGCCGCAGGCGAGCCACAGCTCGAGGAAGGCGACGCAGTTACGGGCGAGCACGGCGACCCTGTCCCCGCGGCCGACCCCCAGCGCCTGCAGCAGGCGGGCGGTACGGCACACCCACGGGTCCCAGTCGGCGAAGGTCCACGCGTGGCCGTCGGCGGCGTCGATGATGGCGAGGGCGTCGGGCGAGAGCCGTGCGCGTCGTCCGAGCCAGTCACTGCCGAGAGCCATGCTCGCCGACTTAGCCCCACCGCAGCGCGGCTGTCCACTGCGATCTGCGGTCCCGACCTCCCGACTTATGGTTGGTGGCCCCCGGGAGCGCTCGAGCGCCCCCGGGTCCGCGCTCGCGCACTACTTGCCGAGCCAGGTGAGCATCTGGGTGACCGCGTCGTCGTGCCACCCGAGCTGCAGGTGATTCCACGGCAGGATCGCCGTGTCCGCGAGGTTACCGATCCCGTCCTTTGCCGAGCAGGACTCGATGAAGACGACGCCGTCGCTCGGCCCGGAGATCTCGTTCGGCACGCCGGTGAGCATCTTGGTGCTGTCCTTGAGGTCGATGTCACCGCACAGCAGATATGTCTCGACCCC
>JAYUXQ010000786.1:0-9371 GCA_043752905.1 Nannocystis sp.
CTCCTGACCGAGGTCGCCCTCCCGGCCGGCCTGCTGCTCGCCGCGCTCGGCCTCGCGACCATGCACCGCTGGGGCACGGAGCAGGCCCCCCTCACCTACCTCCCCTGGCTCGGCCTCGTGCCCGTCCCGCTCGCGCTGCTGTGGGCGGCCTTTCGCCCACGCGCCGCACGCAACGCCGCGCGCCGCCTCGATCGCCACTACGGCCTGCACGACCTGCTCGGCGGCGCCCTCGAGCTCGCGGCACAACCTCCGACCGACGACCCGCGCAGCGCCGACATCGTCGCGCTGCTCACCGCCGACGCCGACGCCGCGGCCGCGAACATCGACCCGCGCCCGGTGGTCCCGCTCCCGCGCCCCGGCGCGCGCGCCCTGCTGCTCGGCTGGGCCGGCGCGCTGGCTGTCCTCGGGGCCATGTTCGTCCCGCCCGCGCCCACACCGGAGCTCTTGCTCGAGCCCCTCACCACCGACCCGACCGGCACCACCGCCCTCGCCACCCGCCCGAGCCCCGACCGCGCCCTCGCCGAGCCGCTGCGCGAGGACCTGCGCGCCCTCAAGGGCGGCCAGGACACCGCCGCCAAGATCGCCGAGGCGATGCTCGAGGTGCTCGACGCCTTCGGCCGCGGCGAGATCGATCGCGCGGCCGCCTTCGCGAAGTTGGAGCAGCTCGAGCAGCAGCTCGCCGAGGCCGAGGCCGAGCTCGAGGCGACCGAGGAGGCCGACCCTGCGATCCTCGCCGAGGGCATGCGCGAGCTCGCCGAGGCGCTCGAGCAGGAGGAAATTACCAAGCCCGCCGGCGAGGCGCTCGCGCGCGGCGAGTCCGACCAGGCCGAGCAGGCGCTCGCCGACGCCGAGGACGCCGCCGCCGAGAGCGAGGCCAACATGCAATCTCTCGAGCGAGCGATGGCCGCCGCCGAGAAGGCGCTCGGCAAGGCCGCCGGCGAGAACACCGACACCGCCGCCGAGCTCGCCGAGGCCGAGCGCCGGCTCAAGCGCCAGCAAAAGCAGCCCGCCGCCGACCCCGAGGAGCAGGAGCGCCGGCTCAAGAAGCAGCAGGACCGCGTCGACCAGCTGAGGCGCCAGCATGCCCAGGAGAAGGAGGCCCAGCGCAAGCTCGACGAGCTGCGCCGCGACGCCCGGGACGCCAAATCCGGAAGCAAGGGCAAGGACCCGCAAAAGCGCGCGCTCGAGCGCCTGCGTCGCGAGGCCAGCGACGCCTCCAAAAAATCACAGCAGTCGCGGCGCATGCGTCAGGCCCGGGACAACATGGAGGAGGCCAAGAGCTTCCTGCGCCGGGCCGGCAACGGCGACAAGGACCAGAAGCGCAAGCAGCAGATGCAGCGTTTTAGTAAAGCCGCCAAGGGCAAGCGCGGCGACAAGGGCAAGGGCCCGACGATGCTCGTCGAGGGCGAGGTCGGCGACAGCCAGGGCGAGCCAATGGAGATGGACAGCGGCGACGCCGACGGTCAAGGCGAGGGTGACGGCGAGGGTGACGGCGAGAGCAACGGCGACGCCGACGGCGATGGTCAAGGCGATGGTCAAGGCCAGGGCCAGGGCGCCGGTCAAGGCGACGGCATGGGCCAGGGCAGCCAGGACCCACTGGGCGACCCGGGCGGCCTCAAGGTCAAGACCAGGCAGATCAAGGTCAACCCCAAGCACGGCCGCGGCGCGACGCGAGCCGAGGTCATCCGCACCGCCAGCCAGGAGGGCTTTGCAAACACCGCCTATCGCGACGTCTACACCGACTACAAGAGCTTCGCGCAGAACAGCATCGACAGCGAGGCCGTGCCCGCCCCGCAACGGCGCCGGATCAAGCGCTACTTTCAGATGATCCAGCCCCGCCGCTGACACGCCCGCGAGGCCCGTCATCCATGGCGAACGGCGCGCCATATGGCGCGACCCGGCCACGGCGACCCGGCTCGAGCGTCGCTCGCATGAGACCGGCGCGTGGATGCACATGCACGTGCACGTGCAAAATGCGCCCGACCAGATGGGCAACGCGATCGACTACTTCCCCGCGCAGATGAAGCAGGCCGAGACCGAGGCCGGCAAGCGCCTGATCGACGTGCTCGACCTGCCCGGCCGCACCGTCGTCGTGGCGATCAACAAGACCCGCGCGCCGCTCAAGTCCTTTCGGACAGCACGCTCGCCCCGCATGTCGGGCTCGACGCGCCTGGCCTGCTCGCCACGGCCCAGGAGCTGCTGCTCGCCCTGCTCACCCTCGCCGTCCAGATCGCGGCCGCCGACGCGACCGGCGACCCCTCACAGCTCCACGACCACAGCGAGAACCTCGAGCTGCTGCGCGCCGCCCTCGAGCCCGCGCATGCCGATTGACATGTCCTCAGGGACAGCTCACGGCCTCGACAATTTCTTGGTCAACAGCAGCCGGCCCGGCGCCACGAACCCGGCCTTCTCATAGACCCGCAGCGCCGGCGCGTTCTCGTGGCGGACCACCAAGTGCACGGCCGCGACCGCATGGCGCTGGGCCTCGGCGAGCAGCAGCGCCATGGCCACCGCCGCGAGCCCCTGCCCTCGCACCTCGGGCCGCAGATAGAACTCGGTCAGGAACGCGTCGCGCCCGGCGTACTCGAGGTCGAAGCCCCACGCGAGCACCCCGTAGCCGAGCACCTCGTCGCCGCGCTCGACGACCGCGATCAGCCCCAGCTCCGGCGACCCCAGCAACCGCCGCAGCGGCGCCTCGGCCGACCCGCGCTCCCACGCGATCGCCTCGATGCGGTTGAAGTCCGCCATCATGTCGAGCAGCACCGGCACGTCCACCGCACCGGCGACCCGCAGCTGCACGCTCGCGGCGTCCATCTGCTACAGCCCGCGCGCCCACTCGGGTCGCAGTTGCACGTGACCGGCCAGCGCGTGGTCGATTATGTCGACGATGCGCTCGCGGTCCTGCGGCAGCCGGCCCGAGAGCGGGAGATAGTTGGAGGCGTGGTTGGTGCGGAACACCGCGTCGCTCGGGCGGGCGCGGTCGACGATCGTGCGCAGCTCGTCGAGCATCGGCTCGATGCCTGGCAGCGCAAAGCGGCCGGTGGTCTGCAGGCGGTGTAGCGGCGTCCCGGGGATCACCGTCGTCGTCAGCGCCGCGACGTACTCCGGATCCATCTCGGTGATGAGATCGGCCGTCGCCGCCGCGTGCTCCTTCGCGCGGGCCGTGCCAGCGACGCCGAGCAGCACGATCATGCTGATCTCCATCCCGGCCGCGTGTGCACGGTGGGCGGCCTCGACGTGCTCGGCGTGCGTCGCACCCTTGGCGATGCGCTTGAGCGTCGCGTCGTCACCGGATTCGGGCCCGATGTACAAACGCGTCAGGCCGCGCTCGCGCAGCTGCTGTAGCTGCTCCGGCGTCTTCTTGAGCACGTTGGCCGCGGTCGCGTAGCACGACACGCGGCGCAGGTTCGGGAGCCCGGCGCGCGCCGCGTCGAGGATCGGCAGCCACGATTCGGTGGCCATGCCGAGCGCGTCACCATCGCCGACGAACAGCTTGTCGATCCGCTGCGCCGCGATCGCCACCGCCGTGCGCAGGTCCTCGAGCACGGCCGGCAGCTCGCGCTCGCGGTACACCTTGTCGCGGTACATATCGCAGTACGTACAGCGGTTCCACGAGCACCCGAGGGTGGCCTGCAGGATGTAAGCGTCGGCCTCGGAGGGCGGCCGGTAGACTTTGCCTTCGTAGCGCATATACGAACGCGGACAACGTTCCGGGCGAGCATACGCGCCCCGTCATGCCCCGGCATGGCCGCGAACATGGCGGAACTCACGCGTGGCGAAACCGCGCCTGCACGCCCTCGGCCCTCGTCGTGGCTGCAAAGAACTGCAAATTCCCGACCGCGAAGAAAACCGCGGAGGATCGAGACCGGTCGGACAGAGGTCCGCGTGTATGCTCCCCCCACGCCCCGCGCATGACGACCTCCGAGACGCAAGCTCAGCTCGAAGCGATCCAGCACAGCCTCGATGGCCTCGTCCGGGAGGTCCAGCAGGTGATCGTCGGCCAGGACGAGGTCCTGCGATCGATCCTCACCTGCCTCCTCGCCGGCGGCCACGGCCTGCTCGAGGGCGTGCCCGGCCTCGGCAAGACGCTGATGATCCGCACCCTCGCCAGCGCCGTCGACCTCTCGTTCAACCGCATCCAGTTCACGCCGGACCTGATGCCCGCCGACATCGTCGGCACCTCGGTGCTCGTCGAGGGCGCCGAGGGCGGCCGCCAGCTCAACTATCAACCGGGTCCGATCTTCGCCAACATCGTCCTCGCCGACGAGATCAACCGCGCGACCCCCAAGACCCAGTCGGCGCTGCTCGAGGCGATGGCCGAGAACCAGGTCACCGCCGCCGGCAAGACCCGCCCGCTGCCCGAGCCCTTCCTCGTGCTCGCGACCCAGAACCCGCTCGAGATGGAGGGCACCTACCCGCTGCCCGAGGCCCAGCTCGACCGCTTCCTGTTCAAGATCGACGTGCCCTTCCCCGGCGAGGCCGAGCTGCTGCAGATCCTCGAGCGCACCACCGGCAACCGAACGCACACGGCGCGTCCGGTGCTCACCGCGACCGACCTGATGGTCATCCGTGGCTTCGTGCGTGCGATCCCCGTCGCGCCCACGATCAGCCGCTACGTCGTGCGCGTGCTTCGTGCCACCCACCCCGACGACGCCAACGCGACCGACCTCGTCAAGCGCTACGTCCGCTTCGGCGGCAGCCCGCGCGGCGCCCAGGCGATCCTCCTCGCGGCGCGCATCCGTAGCCTGATGGCCGGCCGCAAGACCCCGTCGATCGACGACGTACGAGCCGTCGCCCCCTCGGCGCTGCGCCACCGCGTGATCCTCAACTTCGAGGGCGAGGCCGAGGGCGTCGCCGTCGACAAGGTGCTCGCGCAGGTCCTCAGCGGCGTGCGGACCGACTGACCTGGTGAACCGACTGACCTGGTGAACTGACTGACCTGACTGACCTGGTGAACTGACTGACCTGGTGAACGATGGCGTGGTGGAAGCGCAGCGATCCCGACACCGAGGCTCCGCCCACGCGGGCGCCGGCCGCCATGGTTCGCGCGGGTGAGCCCGGCGACATCTTCGACGACGCCTTCCTCGCCCGCCTCGAACTTCTTCAGGTGATCGCGCGCCGGCTGTTTCGTGGCCGGCAACGCGCCGAGCGCAAGACGCGAAAGGTCGGCAGCGGCCTCGAGTTCGCCGACCACCGCGAGTATTCGCCCGGCGACGACATCCGCAACCTCGACTGGAACGTGCTGATGCGCCTCGGCCAGTCCCTGATCCGGCTGTACGAGGAGGACGAGGACCTCCCGATCCGCGTGGCGATCGACGTCAGCGAGAGCATGCAGACCAGCGGCGGCGGCAAGCTGCGCTACGCGCAACAGATCGCCGCGGCGCTCGCCTACGTCGGCCTCGCCAACCTCGACCGCGTCGGCCTGACCTGCATGAGCCGCAAGGTCCACACCAGCCTCCCCGCCGTACGCGGCAAGGGCCGCATCTTCCGCGTCTTCGAGTTCCTGCGCGGGGCCCCGAAGGGCGGCCCGACCGACCTGCGCGCCGCCTGCTCGCGGATCGCCGCCGAGAGCGTGCAGCCGGGCCTGACCGTCATCCTCTCCGACTTTTACGACATGGACGGCGCCTTCGACGGCCTCAACCTCCTGCGCTTTCGCAAGCACGAGCCGGTCGCGATCCAGATCCTCGATCCCGCCGAGGTCCACCCCGAGCGCAGCGCGCTGCGTGGTGATGTCAGCCTGGTCGACTGCGAGGGCGGCGACCCGCGCGACGTGACCCTCAGCCCCGCGACCCTCAGGGCCTACGCCGCGGCGCACGAGCAGTTCTGCGCCGCCCTGGCGACCAACTGCCGGGCCCGCGGGATCCCGTACTTTCGCGCCGAGATCGACGTGCCCTTCGACGAGCTCGTGCTCCGCATGTTCCGCCTCGGAGGGCTGCTGCGGTGAACCTCGCCGGCTGGACACTCGCCGAGCTGCTGCCGCTGTTTTTGGCCGGCAGCGCTGCCATCACGGCGATGTACCTGCTGCGCATGCGCAGGCGCCAGCTCGTCGTCCCGTTCGCCGCGTTGTGGCGCCAGGTCACCCGCGAGAGCGACACGCGACGCCTGTGGCGCAAGCTGCGGCGCGTGCTCTCGTGGTTGTTGCAGCTGCTGCTGCTCGCGCTGCTGTGCCTCGCGCTCGGAGATCCGCGGCCGAGCGCGTGGCTGCGCGACCCGACCACCCTGGCGATCGTCGTCGATCGCTCGGCGAGCATGGCCGGACCGGCGAGTGACGGTGAGCCCGGCACCACGCGCCTGGAGCTCGCCCTGCGCCGCGCCCGCGCCGAGCTGTCCGCGCTCGGGCCGGTCGACCGCGCGCTCGTCATCACCGCCGGACCCGAGGTCGCCGTGCCCGGCCCGCTCGGCCACGACCCCGACCCGCTGCTGCGCAGCATCGCCGACCTGACGCCCCAGGCCGGCGAGGCCGACCTGACGCGGGCCCTCGCGCTGGCCCGCAGCGCCCTCGCAGGCCAGCCCGGCGGGCGGATCCTCGTGTTGACGGACGGCGCGCTCGACCCCGCCGGCGCGGCTGCCTTACGCGCCTGCGCGGCTGTCCCCGAGGACATGTCCGAAGGCGCAGGCGCCCGCTGCCGCCTCGTCACCGTCGGCGGCCCGGCCGACAACGTCGCCATCACCGCCTTCGCCGCGCGCCGCTACCCCGAGGACCGCGAGCACGTCGAGGTCCTCGCGGAGGTGCGCAACCTCGGCGACGCGCAGGTCGCGGTCACGCTCGAGGTCGTCGCCGACGGCCTCGGCGTCGGCCGTCGCGAGCTCGCGCTCGGGCCCGGCGAGGCGCGCACGGAGGTCCTGCGCGACCTCGACGCCGCGCGCACGCGCCTCACCGCCCAGCTGTCCCCGGGGCCAGGTACGCAGGCCGCCGCGCTCGGCCCCGCCGGCGACGACCGGGCCCACGCGATCGTCCCGCCGCTGCGCCCCTTCAAGGTCGCGCTGGTCACCGATGGCACCGACCTGTTCCTCGAGGCCGCGCTGCTGACCTTGCAGGACCACATCCAGCTGACCGGCGTCGGCCTCGCCAACGTTCAAAACAACCCCGCGATCACCGACGCCGATCTGGTCGTGATCGACGTCGGCGCCGAGCCCCTGCCGAACCCCCTGCCGGCCGGCGACCTCGTGATCTTCGACCCGCTGCGCCGGCCCGAGAACGCGAGCCCGATCGCCGGGGTCGGCGAGCTCGCGCGGCCCTTCCTCACCGAGCAGGCCAGCAACCACCCGCTGCTCGACGGCGTCGTGCTCAAGGACGTCAACCTCGGCCGCGCCAGCAAGCTGGTGGCCGAGCCCGGTGACCAGGTGCTCGTGCGCAGCCTCGGCGACCCCGTCGCGCTGCTGCGCCGCGACCCCGGTCAGGACGACAGCACCGGCGCGCGCACGATCGTCGCGTTCGGCTTCGACCCGCGCCAGAGCGACCTCCCGCTGCGCACCGCCTTCCCCAACCTCGTCGCCAACCTCGTCACCTACTTCGAGCAGTCGCGCCCCGGCTTCGTCGCCAGCGTGCCCGTCGGCGCCGCCCGCCCGCTCGCCGTCGCCGAGCTCGGCCTCGTGCCCGAGGGCCTCGGCGCCGTCGAGGTCACCGGACCCGAACCCGCCGACCTCCCGGGCATCCGCGTCCCCGTCGACCGCGGCGTGTTCCGCCTGCGCGCGCAGGAGCCCGGCATCTATCGCGTGCGCGCCCTCGACGGCCCCGACGCCGGCGCGGTCGTGTTGCTCGCCGTCAACCAGGCCAGCGCCACCGCCTCGGATCTCCACGACCGGCTCGCCGCGCAGGGGCTGCCGCCCGGGTCGCTCGCCGGCGATCCGCCCACTCCGTTGCCCGTCGGCGACGGCCCGCTGTGGACCCTGCTGCTGCTCGCCGCCGCCGGCCTTGTCGCGCTCGAGTGGGCGACCTACCACCGGCGGGTGACCGTATGAACATGTCCCACGGGACATATGCGAAGGCCCTGTGCTGAGGCCCCTGCTCGCCCTGCTGCTCGGCCTCGCCATGGCCGCGGCCCTGCACCTGTGGGGCCCGCAGGTGCCCCCGCTGCACATCGACTTGCCCGCTGGCCTGGCGAATTGGTTGTCGGAGTCGGGCGACCGCGACCTCGTGCTCACCCAGCCGGCCGCCCTGTGGCTGCTGCCGCTCGCGCTGCTGCCCTACCTGATCGTCGTCGCCCGCCGCTCGCTCGTCGACCTGCACGGCTGGCAGGTCGCGATGCAGGTGGTCGTTCGCCTGCTGGTGCTCGTCGCCCTCTCGCTCGCCCTGGCGATCCCGACCCTGCAGAGCCCGCGCCGCGGCAAGACCGTCGTGCTCGCGGTCGACGTCTCCGCCAGCGTCGACGAGACCCAGCTCGCCGCGGCGCAGCAGCTCGTCCGCGACGCCCTGCGCACGATCTCGAGCGAGACCGGCGATCGCGAGGACCGCACCCGCCTGCGCCTGCTCGCCTACGCGACGGCCGCCCGCGCCGTGCCGATCGCCGACGAGCCCGGCGAAAACTCCGACACCGATATCAACCTGTCCCGAGAGCCAGACGGCGGCCTCGCCAGCGATCACGCCGGCGCATTGCGGCTCGCCGAGGCGCTGCTCGACCCCGACACCGAGGGCCGCGTCATCCTCGTCAGCGACGGCGCGGGATCCGTCGCCGAGCGGGCCGACCTCGCAGCCACCGCGCGCGAGCTGCAAGCCCGCGGCCTGACCCTGCACACCCGCAGCTTCCCGCCGCAGGCACGTGGCGACGTGTTGGTCGAGGCTCTGCACCTGCCCGCCGAGCTGCGCGTCGGCCAGACCTTCGACGTCACCGTCGACCTGTGGGCCAGCGCCCCGGCGAAGCTGACCCTGCGCCTCGAAAAAGACGGCGCCGCCAACCCGCTCGCGCCGACCATGGAGGTCGACCTGCGCGGCGGCCCGCAGCAAGTCAAGCTCCCGGCCCGCGCGAGCGCCCCGGGACCGATCGTGTTCACCGCGAGCCTCGACGCCAGCGCCCTCCCGCCGGAACAAAATCGCAGCGCCGCCAACGACCGCGCCGCCGTCGTCGGCGACGTCCGCGGGCGCCCGCGCGTGCTCCACCTCGGCGACGCCGACGAGAGCAGCGCGCTGCCCCGGGCCCTGCGCAGCGACCACCTGCAGGTCGACGCCCTCGCCCCCGAGGCCGCACCCGCGAGCGCCGAGGGCCTGCGTCCCTACGACCTCGTCGTCCTGTCCGACGTGCCCGCGCGGCGGGCCAGCGGCGCCTTACAACAGGCCATTTCAAAGTACGTCAGCGACGGCGGCGGCTTTATCATGGTCGGCGGCGAGCGGGCCTTCGGCGTCGGCGGCTGGGGCGGCACGGTGATCGAGGAGC
>JAYUXQ010000787.1:0-3823 GCA_043752905.1 Nannocystis sp.
GAGCGCGAGCGCCTGGCCCTGCGCCGCGCCGCCTTGCAGCAGCTCGACCTCTACCGCAAGGACTGCGACCTCACCGGCCGCAAGCCCGCCGCCGAGGCCCTCAGCCTGCAAGCGACGCTGCACCGCGAGGCCGACGACCTCGAGCCCGCGATCGCCATCTACGAGGAGCTGTTACGCCGCTATCCCGGCACCGCGCTCGCCAAGCAGGCCAAGAAGAGCGTCGAGGAGCTCAAGCTGGAGGTCGAGCTCGACAAGCTGGAGAAGGAGCAGGGTGGCAAGCCGAGCCAGGCCGCAGAGACCGCGTACACCACCGCGACCGCGGCGATGCGCACCGGCGACCTCGCCACCGCGGAGCGCGAGCTGCTCGCCGCGATCGCCGATTCGCCGTGGTTCCCCAAGGCTCATTACGTGCTCGGCATCATCTACGCGCGCAGCGGTCGGTTCCCGCAGGCCGCCGAGGAGCTCAAGATCAGCATCCGCATGGACCGCTTCGACTACGAGGCGCACATGGCCCTCGGCCTGCTCTACAAAAAAGAGTTCGCCGGCGCCGAGGACGAGCAGGCGATCAAGCACCTCGACACTGCCCTGTTGCTGCGGCCGGACCTGTACCACCTCGACTTCCAGCTCGGCCAGCTCTACGCCCGCATCGACCGCGACCGCGCCCGCAAGCACTACACGCGCTTCCTCAACGCGCCGATCCCCGAGGAGGACCCCGACCGCGAGCTGGCTCGCCGCGCCCGCGACGAGCTCAACCGCGAGCCGACCGCCGAGGACCTGCCATTTTTGCCCGAGCCCCCGCGCGACCTGCAACGCCTCGACCCCGAGCTGCAGCGCATGATCAACGAGGCCTACCTGCGCGTCTCGGAGGAGCAGGACTTCCAGCAGGCCGAGCGCGTGCTCGAGCGGGCGCGCAAGAAGTTCCCGCACGAGGAGGTCGTGCTCAACGAGCTCGCCAAGGTCGCGTATGCGATGGACCGCCGCGGCGACGCGCGCGAGTTCTGGGAGAAGTCGCTCGAGATGAAGGAGGACCAGATGGAGGTCCATGAGCGCCTCGGCCTCTTGCTCGAGGGTGACCTCCCGGACGACGCGACCGCCCACCTGAGCCGCGCCGCCGAGCTCGGCGCCTCGACCGCCCGCTTTCGCCTCGCGCAGCTGTTGTGGTCCGACTTCGCGTTGCTGCAAGCCTCCGACGAGCTCGACCGATACCTGCGCGCCGCGGGCCCCTACGACCTCTACTGGGACGCCGGCCGGCGCCTGCGCGAGCGCATGGACCAGGTGTTTTTGCGGATCTACCTGGCGATCGGTGCGCTGCTGCTGCTGCTGATCTCGATCCCCGCGTGGCAGGTGTACCGGCGCCTGCGCGGCGCCTCGCTCGCGCAGTTGCTCGCGCGCGCCCCCAAGAGCTTCCCCGAGGTCGCCCGGATCCTGAGCCTCATCCGCCACGAGATCCTCAAGCACAACACCGCCTTCTTGACCGACGTCGGCCGCGCGCTCGAGATGGACGAGCCCGACGCCGAGGCCCGCGCGGCGATCGTCGCAAGGCGGCTGTTCGGCGAGCACCGCGGCGGCACCCCGGCGCACCAGCCCAACCGTAATCCCGCCCGCGCGGCCGGCCACGCCGCGGGCATGCGCGAGCGCGGCATCTACGGCCGCTTTCTCGGCTACGTGGCCGAGCTGCAGAAGGTCGGGCGCAGCCACGGCGTGACCCTCAATCTCGGCCGCAAGGATCCGATCTTCAGCGCGATGATCGAGGCTTTCGAGGACCTGCGCGGCCTCGAGGAGATGCAGCGCACCCCGATCCGCGACCGTCCGACGATCAAGCTCGACTGGGCCAGGCGCCTGATGCGATCCGGCCACACGCTGGGCCGCAAGGCCTTCGAGGCGCTCAGCAGCGTCATCCATGCCCTGTGCATCGTCGAGGTCGACCTCGCTTTGGTCCGCGAGGTGTTCGCCCAGGTCGTCGCCGAGACGCAGTTCGCGGGCATCTCGATCCTCGAGTTGCAGGTCATGGGGGAGGGCGCCCGCGTGCGAGTGTTCCGCAGCGACCTCGAGGACATCTTGACCAATGTCATCCGCAATTCACTGCACTCGAGCATTCTCTACGCGCCCAAGCCGATCGCCCTGGGCGTCGCGCTGGTCACCGAGATGGACGAGATCACCGGCCTGAGCACCCTGGCGATCCGCATCCAGGACCGCTCGAGCGAGCAGCTGAGCAACGAGATGTTGCGCGGCCGCTACGTCGAGCGCGGCATGGGCATCACCGTCGACCTGCTGTCCCGCTACGACGGGTCGATCGCCGTCGAGCCCGAGCCCGGCTGGCAAAAGGCCGTGGTACTGCGCTTCTTCACCGTCGAGGAGGGCCCATGACTTTGACCGCAGACCCGAGCGACCTCAAGGTGTTGATCGTCGAGGACGGCGACGAGTACCTGACCAACCTCTCCACCTTCGTCGCCCGCGGGATCCGCTACACGCAGGCCAAGAGCGGCGGCTGGGCCTGCACCTTGCTGGAGACCCTGCGTCCCGACCTCGTCTACCTCGACATGCGCTTCGATCGGACCCCGAACGAGGCCCTGCTCGGCGACCTCGTCGCCCTCACGGCCCGCTTCAACGGCGACGTCGCCCGCGCGCGCGCGTTCCAGCAGGACAACCAGGGCCTGTTCGTCCTGCGCGCCCTGCGTGACGCCGGCTTCCACGGTCCTGTGATCTTGTCGTACGACTTCAGTCGGGAGGAGCGGCGCTTCAAGGCGCTGTCCGACAAGGATCCTGCGCTCGCGTACTGCCCGGATTATGCGGACGCCAGCGAGATCCAGGCGGCGATCTATCGCGCGGTCGGGCGGCGTCCCCCGGGCTGATCGGAGGCTGGTCAAACCGGCGCCGGTCGGACAGAGTACGCCCGTGATCGAAGACCTCGGATCCCCGGCAATTCGCGTCCTGATGATGCCGCGCGACACCAACGCCCACGGCACGATCTTCGGCGGCCACATCCTCAGCCTGATCGACCAGGCCGGTGCGGTCGCGGCGCACGGGATCGGCGCACGCAAGGTCGTGACGGTGGCGATCCGCGAGGTCGTGTTCAAGTCGCCGGTGCAGGTCGGCGACATCGTCAGCTGTTATGCCGCGGTGACCAGGCGCGGTAAATCGTCGCTGACGGTGCAGGTGAGGGTGTTTGCGGAGGATCCGGTGGCGCGGGACAACGTCGAGGTGACCACCGCCGAGCTGGTGTACGTGCACGTCGACGGGGCTGGAAAGCCGTGTCCACTACCGGGGGCTGTCGACCCCGCTTGACCGGCCGCGCGTACCGCCGTAGCTTCCGGGCCATGCGAGCCATCTTTCATGTCGTCGTCGGTGTGTCCCTCCTGAGCCTCGGTGCCTGCGCCGAGCAGCCCGGCAAGAAGAAAGAAGACACCACCATCAAGACCGAGACCAAGTCGGTCGACTCGAAGACTGGCGCCGTCAAGACCGAGGTCAAGGTGGTCGAGATCGAGGACAAGGGCAAGACCGTCGAGGTCGACACCAGGACCGACACCAAGATCGTGACCCCGCCGCAGCCGGCCGGCGCCGCCACTGCCGGCACGCCCCCGGCGACCAAGTAAACGGGTCGCGTCGCTGATGCGTCTGCCGCTGCGTCATCCTCCCCCCGTGGTGGACACGCCGCGGCGGCGCTGTGCACATCTCGAGGCTCTGGCCGAGGAGGCTCTGGGTCTCGGGCTCGGGCCTGCGGCGGCCCTCGTGGCGCCGATCCACGCGCGGGGCCGCTTCGGGAACGCCCTGCAGTGGCACTTCGGGCTCGACCCGCACGACAGCTCGGAGCAGCTCGACTGGG
>JAYUXQ010000788.1:0-9352 GCA_043752905.1 Nannocystis sp.
AAGCTGCTGATGTCGCCGTTCACGCTGATGGACCGACTGCTGGCGATGGTCGACCGCGAGGTCGAGCACGCGCGCGCCGGCAAGCCGGCCCACATCATCTGTAAGGTCAACGGCGTCACCGAAACGCGGCTCATCGAGGCGTTTTACCGGGCTTCGCAGGCCGGCGTCAGCATCGACCTCATCGTGCGCGGCATCTGCTGCCTGCGCCCCGGCGTACCCGGCGTGTCCGAGAACATCCGCGTGCGGTCGATCGTCGGCCGCTTCCTCGAGCACCACCGCGTGTACTACTTCCGCAACGACGGCCAGGAGCAGGTGTTCTGCGGCTCGGCCGACCTCATGTCCCGCAACCTGGTCCGCCGCGTCGAGATCGGGTTCCCCATCGAGGACCCGGTCCTGCGCACCCGCGTGATCCAGGAGGGCCTGATGACCTACCTCGCGGACAACATCCAGTCCTGGGAGCTCCAGCCCGATGGCAGCTATGTCCGCTCGCAGCCGGGTGAGGAGACCCGCTCCGCCCAGGAGTCGCTGATGCGCCAGCTATCCGCCAGCACCGTCGCCGCACACACGCAGCTGCTGCTCGAGGACATCCACGCCCGCGAGGACCTCCTCGAGTAGCCGCCAGCTCGCTCAGCCCGGGATCGGGAGGGGCTCGGTGGTGGTGCCGCAGTCGACGATGCAGTCGCCGCCGGTCTCGCCTCCGGTCGTGTCCCCGCCGGTCTCATCGCCGGTCTCATCGCCGGTCTCGTCGCCGGTCTCGTCGCCGGTGCTCTCGTCGCCGGTGGTGTTCGGTTCGAAGCCGGGGATGTCATCGTCCCCGCAATGGCCGGGGCCGATCAGGCCATTGTTGTATTGATCGAGCAGCTCGCTGCTCGCCAGCGCGTTCGACTTCTCGGCCTTGGAGATCGAGCAGTCGGCCAGGAAGCCCTCGGCGGCGTCCAGCGCGGCGGCCACGTCCGGGGTCACCGAGGCGCCCGAGGCGACGTTGAGGCTCGCGGCGATCCACTGATGCGCCACCACGTACCACGCGTCGCCCTTGGGCGCAGTCTCGAGGATCTCCAGCCAGGTCTGACCGCACAGCTCGGTGCTCTCGTCGATCGGCCACGGCGCCTGCTGCGACTTGTTCTTGCCGCCCGTGTGGTGGTTCTTCCAGTAGCCCTGCGTCAGCGTGCAGCCCTCGCCGTCGTTCGTATCACCCGCGTCGCCCCCCGAGACCGAGGACACCTCGCCGACCGACAATTCCACCGATCCGCCCGAGTACACGCGCTCGTCCGTGCCGTCCGCCGCGTCACAGGCGACCGTCGCGCCCACAGCGAGGGTCGTGAACGCGATGCCGAGCGCGGAGAAGAAGCGGGTGAAGTTGTGATTGCGTCCGTTCATACCCGTTCGACACGGACCCTGTATGCTTTTCCAATGCTCGATCAATATTTTTTCTCATCATATACATACTATGAGCATTGCCAAGATACATGACAAATTAAAGCCCACGCACCTGCGATACCCCACATAGCCCGCGCAGGTACGGCAGGCCCGCGCAGGTGTGGCAGGCCCGCGCAGGTACGGCAGGCCCGCGCCCAGAGCCGGCGCGGCGCTCGCGGAGGCGCCGACACCCTCGCAGCCGGCAGCGATCGCAGGTGTGCGCGCCGACAGGGCCGCGTTCGCGTGTGCGCGCCTCAGCGCACCCGCAGCTCGATGCCGACGCCCTGAAGTTTACTGCCCTCCTCGTTGAGATCGGCGAGGGTCAGCGGGTGGCCCTCGATCCAGTCGGCGGGGAAGCCGATCTCCAGAATGTTCTTTTTGGCCGAGACTGTAAAGGATGGCAGCGGACGCGGGCTGCGGCTGCGGGCCAGGCGGACGGCGAGGCGCAGCAGCACGCACAGGCGCAGCGCCGGCTCGACTTCCTGCTGAGGCAGGCCGGCGAACACCTCGCGGGTGAGCTTCTTGCGCTGGCCGAGCAGCATGGTCGCCATCAGGTCCTGGTCGGCGCGCGAGAACCCGGGCATGTCCGAGTTGGCGACCAGGTAGGCGCCATGTCGATGATATCCGGAGTATGCGATCGACAGCCCGATCTCGTGCAGGCGGGCGGCCCAGCCGAGCATTTGATGGCCCATGACGGGGTCGATGCCCCAGCTCGACGCGACCTGATCGAGGCAATGTAGCGCGAGCCGTTCGACCCGCGAGGCCTGGTCCATGTCGACGTGATAGCGCTGACAAAATTGCCGGATCGTCAGGTCGCGCGCGTCCTCGTGGCGGATGCGGCCGAGGAGGTCATATAATAGACCCTCGCGCATCGACCCGCCGGTGGTCGCCATTTGTTCGATGCCGAGGCCCTCGAAGATCGCCAGGAGGATCGCCACGCCGCCGGGCAGCACGCTGGCGCGGTCGGCCTGTAATCCCGGCATCGTGGCGAGCTTGGCGACGCTGCCGGCGGCGATCATCGTCTTCTTGAGCTGGCGTAGACCACTCAATGTGATACCGCGGTCGCTCCATCCGTTTTGACGCAAGAGTCCATCGATCGCCAGGATCGTGCCGGAGGACCCGACGCAGCTGTCCCAGCCGGAGTCGAGGAAGCGGCGCTCGATCGGCTCGAGCTTGAGGCGCGCTGCGATCTCGGCGCGCTTGAAGTCCTCGCCCTTGATCTTGCCGTCCGGAAAGAACCGCAGGCTGTAGACCACGCAGCCCATGTTGAGGCTATCGGTGCGGAGCGCAGAGAAGCGCTCGCCGAGCACGCACTCCGTGCTACCGCCGCCGATGTCGATGACGAGCCGGCGGCCGCGGTCGTCCGCGAGGACGTGCGACACACCGAGGTAGATCAGGCGCGCCTCTTCACTGCCGGCGATGATCTCGATCGGGTGGCCGAGCGCCGCCTGGGCCGCCGGCAAGAACGCGCGCTTGTTGGTCGCCTGGCGCAGCGCGCTGGTCCCGACGGCACGCACCCGGTCGAGCGGGATCTCCCGCAGACGCTGGCCGAAGCGCTCGAGGCAGGCCACCCCGCGCGCCTGCGCCTTGTCGCTCAGCTGACATTGTTCATCGAGCCCGGCCGCCAGCGCGACCCGCTCGCGCAGACGGTCGACGATGTGAAAGTGCGTGTCGTCGACGACCCGCGCCACCACCATGTGAAAGCTGTTCGACCCGAGGTCGACCGCCGCGACGCTCTCGCTGTTCGACACCGGGCGCGACTATACGGGCCAAGACCCGCACGCCGCAAGCGGCGCTACAGCTTCTCGCCCTCGTGTGCCTCGCCCCTGGCGTCGGCGTCGGTGCCCGGCGCCCCCGTGATCACCGAAGCCCCGTCCTCGAGCGAGGGGCTCGTGGTGCTCACCTCGGTCGCCTCGCTCGATGCGCCAGCCTCGCTGCCGATATGCAGGTCCAGCTCGCTGGCGGGGACGTTGCGCTTACGCCACGTCAGCTCGAGCGAGAGGCTCTGGCGCTTACCCCGGTCGCTGGCGGCGAGCGAGAAGCCGACGACGTCGCCCGGCCCGAGCACGATCTGCTGGTCACCCTGACGGACATGGGCGGTGCCCGCCTTGAGGGCCTGGGCCAGCTGCTCGAGATACGCGACCACGTGCGCCACCGGAGCGGCGCCCTCCACCTTGAGATCGTTGCGTGCAAACTTCATGAGACGGCTCCGGGCTCCGGCGGCCCGGACGCATGGTGCCACGGGCCGGGCCCGGCCGACAGTCACCCCGACCGAACCGGATGGCCGGCCGCCCCGGCATTTCATGCGGGCGGGCCGCGCGGCCCGCCTCGGGCTCGCCTGGCTCGTCGTGTCACGCCCCGCGAAAGCCCCACGAGGGCCCGGGCGGCCGGTCCCGGGTCGCGCATTTTGTGCCATGGTAGCGACCATGTCCGGCTCCGACCGCTCCCAGACCGACCTCGAGGTGCTCAGCAGCAGCCATCGCGGCAAGTTCATCACCCTCGGCGTGCTGCTCGCGGCGGCCGGCGGGTTCTGGTGGTTCATGAACCGCGAGGGACCGATCGGCAACGACGAGGACCCGAGCCGCGTGCTGGTCGTCAGCGCGAGCCACATTCGTTACAAGCCCTACCTCGAGCAGTGGGGCTTCGTCGCGCAGGAGGGCCGCGCGCAGACGATGGAGGAGGAGGCCAGGGAGAAGATGCCGGACATGAAGGAGACCGGCGTCGCCGCCGTGCTCAAGCTCGCCGACTGGGCCGGCTACGCCTATGTCGCCTTCGAGTTCCCGGCCCAGGTCGACTTCAGCGGCCTCGAGATCGCTGGCGGCGTGCCGACCTTCGAGCCGTATCACCGCTTTGCGGTCGTCAGCGCCGGTGATTACGCCGATCCCCACAAGCTCACCGTCAACGCCAAGCCCTCGGAGGTCATGCGCGGCGTCGACCTCGATCTTCTGTCCGCGCTGTTCGCCCAGGAGCCCCTGGCGAGCACGCTGCGCGACGACCCCAAGAATCCTCCTGAAGTCATGCTCCTGCGCGGCACCTTGCAAGAAGGCATGCAGCGCCTCACGGCGATCAAGGACGCCGAGAGCACCGTCGCCAAGATCGCCGACAAGGCCCGCGCGCTGCTCGTCGACAAGGAGCAGGCCGACCCCAAGCCGTCCATGCTCGGCGGCATCCACGAGAGCCTCAACGGCATCGCCCTCGCCGACGGCAGCACGCTGGTGCTCGGGCGCGCCGTCCACTTCTCGAGCACCGGTTACAAGGCGGAGCTCGAGCTCGACCCCCACTGGCAGTTCACATACCTGCCCGCCGGAGCCGCGCCGGGCTCCGAGCGTATGCCCTGTCCGACCTTGATGGGTGGCACGCTCGAGGAGACCGGCAGCCGGCCGATCTTCCGCTTCTCGCCGGGGGGCGACGCGGTGCTGGTCCACACCGAGGGCGCGTCGATGGTCTGGAAGCTCGACCACGGCGCCGGCAAGCCGACGTGTAACTTCGTGCTGGCCGGCAAGGTCGGCGTGCCGCTCGCGCGCGGTGAGGACCCGGGCGAGCCGCACCGCAGCGGCCTGGTCGCGCGCGGCCGCTTCGACGGCGACGACTCGGTGGTCTACGTCGTGAAGCCCGGCGAGGAGGTCCCGACCGAACTGGTGCGCAGCCCCTCGATCCGCTTCGACCCGCCGGCCTGGATCGCCGACGAGTGGATCGCGGCGGCCGGTTATGCGACGGGCTCGGAGACCGGCGGGATGTACCTGGTGAGCCCCGCGCACCCCGACCACGCGCTGCGCCTCGACGCGATGGCCCTCGACGCCTCGACCGCCGTGCATCAGATCGCGCCCGCGCCGGATGGCCCCAACGGCCCGCGCCTGCTCGTCACCGCCTCGAGCGAGCGCGGCCAGCGGCTGTTCCGCGTCGACGTCGCGAAGCCGTGGAACCAGCTGTTCACCGACACCCTCGCCGCCGACAGGACCCCCCCGGCGCAGTCCGTGACCGACGGCACCGAGCCGCGGATCCTCACCCTCGACGGCGTTGGCTTCACCGCCACCGCGCTGACCAACGAGGGCTGGGTCTCCGACATGGTGGCCGCGCCGGACGGCAGCGCCGCGGTGTTCCAGATCCGCGACATCGACAACGGCGTCACCGATGCCGACAGCCGCCGCGAGATCGGCCTGGTCTCCCTCGATACCTCCGCGGGTCAGCCCGCCCTGCGCCTGCTGACCCGCAACGGCCTCGAGGACCACACCCCCATGTTCACCGCCGACAGCCAGACGGTCGTGTTTCGCACCCGCTTCCCGTTTGAAAAGACCAACTGGACGATGACCACCGCCCGCTCGGTGCCCGCTCGCAAGTGAGCGCGTGGGACGCGAGGCCACGTGGCCTCGCTGCAGTCGATGCGCCACGAAGAGGGGCAACGGCGTGGGCCCCCTGTGGCTGAGGGCCGTGCCGGGGAGGTCTAGCCGCAGGCGGCCATGTACGCGCCGAAGGCGTCGCTGCACTTGCCGAAGACGCCATCCATCGCCATGGTCAGCTCATCGCAGGTGTAGCTGGCGGCGCAGTTGTTGAAGTCGGCCAGCGCGGCGTCGCAGGTCGGGTCTCCGCTGCCCGCGCCGAGGCACTCGTCGGTGCACGCCTGCATGCTGGGGTAGGCGTTCGGGTCGCAGTCGAGGAGGGTCTCGCAGGCGGCGTCGCACGAGTCCTCGAGCATACCCCCGCCGCCGGTCGTCCCGGAGGTCTCGCCGGTGGTGCTGGCGTCGGTGGTGCTGGCGTCGGTGGTGCTGGCAGTGCCCGGCTCCGTCGTGACGGTGCCCGTGGTCGCGGGCTCGGTCGTGCTGGTGGACCCGGAGGTCGGCGTGCCGGTGTCATCGGTGGCCGCCGTGGTCACGCCGGTCGTGGTGCCGTCGGTCGACGAGGCGCTCGCGGTGCCGGTGGAACTGTCATTTGTGGACGAGGCGCTCGCGGTGCCCGACTCGGTGTCGTCGGAGTTGCCCGGACAGGCGGTCAAGGTGAGCGCCGAGGAGAGCAACAGGAGCGAGGCAAGTGAAGGGAAATCCATGGCGCGCAGCCTGCACAGGGATCGCGAGATTGTCGAGGCGCTCAAGCGCGCGGCTCGGCGGCCGACGTCGACATGGCCTGCCCCCGCGCCGCCCGTGGGCGACGCCCCCGGCGCTCCCGCGGGCGGCACCGTCGCGACGCCTGGGCGAGGTGCCGGCCTTGAGGTCGGCGGCGCGGTCGTCGGGCCGCGCCCGCTCAGGACGGCGAGCAGGGTGGCGGCGGTCGTGCGGGCGACAGGATCTGGTGACAGGCAGCGGCCCGCAGCCGAGACTTCCGCGCGCGAAGCGCCGCTGCCCGCGACAGCGCCCAGCCTGGATCCCAGCCCTATTTTCGGCGCGATTTCGCGTGTCAATGGCTGTGCTCGGTAGCTCGACCCGGAATACCGCATACGCCTCACGCGTGCTTGCCGGGACCCGCGGCCGCGTCGACTCCGGTCGAGCGCGCAGCCGGCGTGTGGCCCCGAGGACATGTCCTTCGGGACAGACCGCAACCAGCGCATCGACGCCCGTCCGGGCGCCGTCGCGGGCCGATAGATCCCGGAGGTCCGCCGTGTCGTCGCATTCACTCGCCCCAATATCCTCGTCGCGACCGCAGCGCTCGCCGCGACGCGTCCGACTGATCGTCCTCGCCACCGGGCTCGCCGCCGCCGCCGTGCTCGCGCGGACCATGCTCGTCGGGGACTCGCCCGGCATGACCCGACACGCGGGAGGCTTCGTGCTCGGCGTGTTCGCGCTGCTCCTTCTGGGGAGCCTTCTGCAGCGCGTGCGGCTGCTGTGGCACACGCAGCTACGCTCGGCGCTGGTGCGCGTCGGCGCGGCCCTGTGGACCTGGACCGGCCGCGTGTGGCCGCACAGTGACACCGAGGCCGATAAAGGGCCGCCGATGGGCACCGGCGACCGCATCGCCCTGGTCGCAGGCCTGGTGCTATGTACCCTCGACGTCGCGCTGACGACCCTGCTGCTGCGCGACGTGTTCCCCGAGCCGCCGTATCGCTTCGAGCTGGGCGGCTGGCTGTCGCCCGGGGCGGCCGAGTGGTCGTTCTACGTCGTCGTCGCCCTCTTCAAGACATTGCTCGAGCTGTGGTTCGGCGTGTTCGACAAGATCCGCAGCGCGGTCGTCGGCCCGGGCGCGATGCGATGGTTCGTGCTCGGCGGCGCCTCGGCCTTCGACGCCGCGCTGGCCGCCGCACGCGGGATGCTGCTCGCCGAGCAGGGCATGGGCGGGTCGGCCGTCACCGTCTCCAACATCGTGTTCGTCGGCTTCGGCGTCGCGGTGCCGTGGGTCGCCGCGCACACCGGCGGCCTGCTGGTCTCGGCGATGGACGGCTTCCTCGCCAGGCTCGGCCTCCTGCGCTGGCTGCTGGCTCTGCCCCGCGTATTACTGCTACTCGCATTGTGGACGGTCATCGTCGCCGTCTCGCTGCCGATCGGCGTCACGATCCTCGCGGTCGGCCTCGTGTGCCTGATCTGGTTCTCGCTCGACGATGTCGTCGCAACGATCCTCGGTCACGACGAGGACGACGCCACCGCGTTGCCGGTCGAGCTGACGCAGATCCTCCGTGAACAAGCTCCCCCGCGTGACCCTCCGCTGACCCTGCCGCGCATCGCCGGAGGTATGTCATGAGCCAGGCCCACGCCCTCTCCGCCCTCGCCGGGCTCGTCGTCGTCGCTGCCGGGCTCGGCGGCCTGATGTTCTGGCAGTCGAGCACCGATACGCAAGCCCGCGCCGCCGCCGAGGCGCGCGGCGAATGGCGGCCCCCCTGCGCGCTGCGCCTCGGCACCGCCTATGCGGCGATCGATCCCGTCCCACATGTCGACGACAGTCCCCCGCGCACGCTGCTGTTCGGCGTCGACCGCAGCCCCTCGAACCTCGGCCTCGCCGACGAACAGATGGACGCCGTCGTCGTGCACGCGGCCACCCTGCCGGCCGAGACCGGCGTCGGCGTGCTCCTGATCTCGGATCGCAGCGAGCGATCGTCGACCCCCGACATGCCCTTCGAGGCCGCGACCCCACGCCGCGACTTTACACCCGCGCCGCTCCCCTGCGCCCCCGGCTGCACCGCCGACAGTTTGTTCAAGAAGAAGTGCCTCGAGCAAATGGACGAGGCCCAGGCTCGTCGCGTCGCCACGCTCGAACTCACCGAGACGCAGACTCGCCAGTCGCATCAGGAGCAGCGGGCCGAGCGGATCCATCGCTGGCGCGAGCAGGTGCGCACGTGGACCCCCAAGCCCGGGACCTCGCTGCTCGGCTTCTGGACCAAGGTCGCCGACCTGCCCGTCGTTCGTCGCACGCCCGAGCGCACGACCGTCATCGTATTCTCCGACCTCGAGGAGGCGCGCACGCCGGACCGCAAGAAGGTCGAGCAATTCCATAAACAGTATCAGGCGCGCGGCGCCTGCCCCGAGGCGGAATGGCTGCCGCAGGGGCTCGGCGGGCTCGACGTCGTGCTCGTGCAGACGGTCAGCGACGGCATCGACGCGACCGCCTGGGGCGAGCGCTGGGAGGCCGTGCTCACCTGCGCGGGCGCCCACGTCCGCCGCCACCGCTACAGCCCTGCGATCTCGGTCGCCGAGCTGCTCGGTCCCGACGAGCCCGCGCGCGTCGCACGGGCGGAGTGACTACAACATGCCGAGCGCGTGCAACCACGCCAGCATCTGCGCGGGCCACTCGCGCATGCGCGGCATGCCTGGCTTTTGGGCCAGGCCGACGCCGTGCTTGCCATCATCATAGAGGTGCAGCTCGGAGGGCCGGCTACCGGCGACCATCGCCTCGTGGAACAGCTCGCTGTTATGAAAGTCGACCTTGGCGTCGCGGCGCGAGTGGACCAAAAATGCGGGTGGTGTGGTCGGGGTGACCTGCTTCTCGAGCGACAGGCGGTCGACGAGCCCGAGCGGCG
>JAYUXQ010000789.1:0-3817 GCA_043752905.1 Nannocystis sp.
CTGTTCGCACAGGACCGCGACTGGTCGTGGCCGGGGGCCACCACCACCTTCAAGACCACGGGTCTGGGCGCCGAGGACTATCAGAACATTCAGTGCTTCGAGGGTGAGCTGATCTGCTTCGCGGGCAAGACCGGGGACGTCGTCTGGGGCTTCAACCTGGATGGCAGCGGCAGCTGCGACGCCTGCTGCGCCGCGTGCGGCAGCGAGGACGTGCTCGACCTCGGCTTCCTGAGCTGCCAATGAAGAGACGGCGCATTGGGGCCTCGCGCGGCCCCTTGCAATCGCGCCCGTTTGCCGCTACCTCTCTCCTCCTCGTGCCCGTCCTTTCGCGCTTCTCGCCACGCACCGCGTCGCGAACCATGGTGGCCCCGTGACAGAGATCGCCCAGCTCTTCGAGTCTGCGCTCCGGCAAAACCGCGCCAACTTGCTGCGCAAGGCCGCGATCAACACCGTGGCGAAGATGCCGGCGCATACCACCCTGCACGAGCTGCTGACCAGCGAAGCCGGCAGCTCGATCCGCGAGCTCACGCTCGTCGAGCTCCGTGAAGCGCTCGCCGGCTTCGTGCAGGCCGCCGGTCAGGCTTCGACCCAGACACGCCGCGCCAGCGAGGGCACCAGCAGCTCGAGCAGTCAGACCGGCGGTAGCAGCAACCTCGGCGGTAGCAGCAACCTCGGTAATCCGCTCGGCAGCAGCACGGGCAACCTCGGCAGCAGCACGGGCAACCTCGGCAGCACGGGAAATCTCGGAAGCAACGCCGCCCCCGAGAGCCGCGAGGCCCGGCTGTACCGGCAGATCATCGAGGCCGTCGGCAGCGAGCCGAAGACCATCGGCCAGCTCGCCAAGGTCGTCGACGTCGACGTCGTCGAGCTGCGCGGCTACCTGGCGTGGATGAAAAAAATGGGCAAGATCGACAGCTCCGGTCGCGCTCGCGCCACCCGCTATCACCTGCGGGCCAGCTGAGAGCCCCTGGCGCACGCGCCGGCATTTGCCTCGGACGCCCGTCTGGGCGATCCTCCGGGTCGGCCATGGCAAGCGAGAACCGCGACATCCGCGATATCGGCGAAACGATCGAGTTCGGACGGCAAGTCGCCGCGCTCAAGCACGACCTCGGCAAGTACGTCGCGTGGATGTCCGCCAACCTCGACGCGAGCTGCTGGCAAGGCCCGGTACGCGACGAGCTGATCGACGCCCTCGACCGCGACCTGCTGCGCACCCGCACCCCCGCCGAGGGCCCGCCAGAGCCCGCCTGGGAGCTCTGGGCGCGCCTCGCCAGCGCGCTGCCTCGCCCCTGGACGGACACCGAGCTTCACGAAGTCGACGCCGCGGTCGCGGTGCTGCGAGGCGCCGAGCCGGCCTTGCGGGCCCGTGACCGCGAGGCGCTGGCGGACCAGCGCGGGGCCATCCGCGCCGCGCAACAGAAGATCCGCGGCGCCTTGCAGCAGCTCCACCGCAAGCTCCTGCAGGCCGAGACCTGATGTCCTCGATCCTCATCATCGACGACGAGGACAGCTATCTCGAGCTGTGCAAGCGCTACATGCCCGAGCACACCTTCGTCGCGCCGGCCCGCAACTACCGCGAGGCCGCCGACATTTTGCGCCGTCAGGGCGACCGCATCGACCTCGTCCTGCTCGACGTCCACTTCGACATCCCGGAGACCGAGCTGCTGCCCTTCGACAAGGCTGCGCTGCTGGCCAGGGGCGACGCCAGCAAGGCGATCGAGCGGCTGCGTCGCAGCCAGGGCCTGCACATCCTCGCCGCGATCCGCGAGCGCTACCCCGACCTGCCGGTCATCGTCATGACCTCGCGCGACGACCTCCCGCTGGAGACCGACGCCGAGCGCCTGCAGGCCGAGGATTACACCTACCTGCTCGCCGACGACTACCTCGACGCGCGCTCGCTCAAGCTGCAGATCGACGCGATCCTCGCCCGCCGCGAGCGACCGGCGTCGACCGACGACGAGCCGTTCTTCTGGGGCGTCACCAACGGCATGGCCAACCTGCGCCGGCGCCTCTCGATCCTCGCGCGCGGTCGCCTGCCGATCATCATTCAGGGGGCGACCGGCACCGGCAAGAGCCTGGTCGCCCGCGAGTTCATCCACCCGCGATCGCAGCGACCCGGGCCGTTCGTCTCCGTCGACCTCTCGACCCTGCCGACCGACCTCATGGCCGCGCACCTGTTCGGCGTCGTCAAGGGCGCCTACACCGGCGCGACCAGCTCGCGCGAGGGCGTGCTGGCCCGCGCCCACGGCGGCACATTGTTCCTCGACGAGATCGGCAACCTCTCGCTCGAGCTGCAAAAGTCGCTGCTGTTGGTCTTGCAAGAGGGCGTCTACCGGCCAGTGGGCGCCGTCAAGGAGATCGCCACCGACATCAAGATCGTCGTCGCCACCAACGAGAACCTCGCCGCGCAGGTCCGGGCCGGCCGCTTCCGCGAGGACCTGTACATGCGCCTCAACCCGGCCACCGCCGTCACCCTGCCGAGCCTGCACGAGCGCCGCGACGACTTCGAGGAGCTGCTCGCCTGGTTCATGCGCCAGGTCGTCGCCGAGGCCTACAACCGCGACCTGCTGGCCCAGTACTCCGAGCAGCGCGGGCTCGTGGCGACCTCGCCGATCAGCGTCGGCCGCGGCGTGCCGCCCCGCAACGACGCGCGCCGGATCCACTTCCTGTTGCACCCGAGCAGCTTCAAGCTGCTGCACGACTTCGAGTGGCCCGGCAACTTTCGCCAGTTCGCCATGACCCTCTCGAACCTCGTCACCTTCACGCTCGTCGAGCTCGTCGAGCGCGCCGAGAAGATCGAGCCCGAGGCCTCCGGCGAGGGCCGCCCCGACGTCATCCCGATCCCGCCGAAGATCGTCAGCGACCTCCTGCGCCCGATGACCCCGCCCGAGTCCCTCGACGCCCCGACGCCGACCGCCGCGGGCCCGCGCGCCGTCACCCTCGAGGTGCCCGCCGCCGAGTCGCTCAACGCCGTCTCGTGCGCCGTCGAGCGCCAGTATCTGGAGCTGCTCTACGAGCGCAGCGCCGGCGACCTCGGACGCATGGCCGAGCTGCTCCTCGGCGACGAGAGCGGCGGCCGCAAGGTCCAGCTGCGCATGAACCAGCTCGGCATCAAGCTTCGCAGCCTCAAGCGCAGGTCGGGGGAATAAAGCGATGCGTTCGCGCCTTGCGGGGGCCCTGTCGATGTTCTTGCGGACCTGCACGCTCGCGCTGGGCATCACGCTGGCGCTACCCGTCGACGCCGCGCCGGCCAAACGCACCGGCAAGCCGGCGACCGTCAGAGGCACCCCGGCTGTGACCCCGCCTGGCGACCTCCCGTTGCCACCCGACCTCGTCGCCGACTCCGACACCGGCGACACCAGCGGCGACGAGTTCGGCGAGCCGGCCCCGTTGACCGCGCAGCAGCGCCTGCAGGAATTCGACCTGCACATCAGCCGCGCGCAGCGGGCCGAGCGAGAGAACCGCATCGACGACGCGATCCGCGAGTACACCGCTGCCCTCAAGCTCCAGCCCGGCGACCCCGCCGCGCTCAAGGGTCGCGCGTACCTCCGACACAAGCGCACGCGCGAGGGCCAGTGCCCCAAGCGCGCGATGGAAGATCTGCGGCTGCTTCGCACCTACGACCCGCGGGGCCTGTGGCTCGAGCAGCGCGGGACCCTCGTCTCGTGGATGGGCCAGTGTGACGCCCGCATGGACGCCGAGCGCCTGAGCCTCGCGCTCGAGGTCGCCGACGACGACCCCAAGTCACCCAACCGTCCGCCCGACATCCGCTTCACGATCGCCTTGTTGCAGAGCCGCGAGGCCGAGGCCGCCGAGC
>JAYUXQ010000790.1:0-3802 GCA_043752905.1 Nannocystis sp.
CCCCCTCTCAAAAATGTCCGACGCCACGCAATCCAGCCCCCCCGGTCCCTTCGGCCTCCTCGATCCTCCCGCGGACTTTCGCGCCCGCGCCCGCGTGCGCTCGCATGCAGACTACGCGGTACTGCACCGCGAGAGCCTCGCAGACCCCGAGACCTTCTGGCGCCGCGAGCTCGCCGAGCTGCTCCCCGAATGGCAGAGCCTGCGCACCGGGGAGCTGCCCGGCGTGCAATGGTTTCAGGGCGCGACGCTCAACGTGTGCGACCGCTGCGTCGACCGTCACCTCGACGGTCCCGCGCGCGACCGGCCCGCGATCGTTTGGGAGGGCGAGCCGCCCGGCGCCGACGGTGCACCCGAGACGCGAACGCTGACCTACGCGCAATTGCATACGGAGGTCGTGCGGCTCGCGGGCGCGCTCGCGGCCGCTGGCGTCGGCGTCGGCGATCGCGTCATCATCTACATGGGGATGGTGCCCGAGGCCGTGATCGCCATGCTCGCCTGCGCGCGGCTCGGGGCGGTGCATTCGGTGGTGTTCGGCGGGTTCGCGGCCGACGCCCTGCACAGCAGGATCGTCGACTGCCAGGCACGCGTCATCATCACCCAGGACGGCGCGTGGCGCCGCGGCTCCGTCGTCGCCATGAAGCCCGTCGTCGACGCCGCCGTGAAAGTGGCCGCGTGCGTCGAGAAGGTCATCGTGCTGCGCCGCGTCGCCGAGGCCCTGCCCGTCACCATGGTCCCCGGTCGAGACCTGTGGTGGGACGAGGCGCTCGCGAATGCACACACTTTACCGACCACGCCGATCCAGGTCGACCCCGAGCACCCGCTGTTCATTCTCTACACCTCCGGGTCGACCGGCAAGCCCAAGGGCGTGCTGCACAGCTCCGCGGGGTATCTCGCGGGCGCCTATCTCACGACCCGCTACGTCTTCGATCTCCGGCCCGAAGACCTGTTGTGGTGCACCGCCGACATCGGCTGGGTCACCGGCCACAGCTACATCGTATATGGCCCGCTCGCCAATGGTGCCACGATCCTGATCTACGAGGGCGCCCCCAACGCGCCCGACCCGGGCAGATTCTGGCAGATCATCGAGCGCCACCGCGTCACGATCCTCTACACCGCGCCGACGGCGATCCGCGCCTTCATGCGCTGGGGCGACGAGTGGCCGCGCGCGTGCGACCTCTCGAGCCTGCGCCTGCTCGGATCCGTCGGCGAGCCGATCGGGCCCGAGGCGTGGGGCTGGTATCATCAGACGATCGGCGGCGGCCGGTGCCCGGTCGTCGACACCTGGTGGCAGACCGAGACCGGCGCGATCATGCTGACCACCCTGCCCGGCGCCGTCGCGGCCAAGCCCGGCAGCACCGGCCTGCCCTTCTTCGGCGTCGACCCTGCGGTCGTCCGCGCCGACGGCAGCCCCTGCGAGCCCGAGGAGAACGGCCTGCTGGTGCTGCGTACAGCGTGGCCGTCGATGCTGCGCACGATCTGGGGCGACGACGAGCGCTTCCGCCAGGCCTACTTCGCCACGATCCCCGGCGTGTACTTCGCCGGTGACAGCGCGCGCATCGACGCCCATGGTTACATCACCGTGCTCGGTCGCGTCGACGACGTGCTCAACGTCGCCGGCCACCGAATCGGCACCGCCGAGATCGAGGCCGCGATCGGCAGCCACCCCGCCGTCGCCGAGTCCGCCGCCGTCGGTCGCCCCGACGACCTCAAGGGTCAGGCGTTGGTCGTGTTCGTCACCCTGCGCATGGGCCACGAGGCCACCCCGGCGCTCAAGGACGAGATCCGCGAGCGCGTGTCCCTGGAGATCGGAAAGTTCGCCCGCCCCGACGAGATCCGCTTCACCGACGCCCTGCCCAAGACCCGCAGTGGCAAGATCATGCGCCGCTTTTTAAAGGACATCGCCGCTGGCAAGGCGACGACCGGCGACACCAGCACCCTCGAGGACCACGGCGTGCTCACCCGTCTGCAAGCCAGTGACGAGTGAGCGCAGCCATCACGTCGAGATCGTCGACTATCCGGTGACGTTGACCGATCCCTCGCTGCGGGCCTGGAACAGCCCCCAGAACCTCTCCGCGATGGCCGACGGCTCGAGCGTCGCGTTGCCGCCGTCGAACGCGGTGCCCTTCACCGTGCCGAGCACCACGACCTCTCCGACGTACACGCCCTCGCCCGCGAGCCGCTGATGCAGCAGGCCGACCGCCTTGTGCTGCGCCGCCTTGGCCACCGCGAGGCCCATCGCGCCCCACGACACCGCCATCGCGTCGATCTTCGCGTCGTAGAACGCCAGGCCGCCGCCGGTGACCAGCAGCGCGCCCTTCTCGCTGCGCAGGTCCGGCAGCGCCGCCTGGGTGGCGGTCAGCATTCCGTGAAGCGACACGTCGAGCGAGCCGCGCAGCTCGTCGACGGGCGCGGTCGTCAGGTCGCCCGCGCCGTGGGCATATGCGTTCCAGTGCAAGATCGCCACCGGCCCGAGCGCCGCGCGGACCTCCCCGACGAGCGCGCGCACGGCGTCGGCGTCGCCGAGGTCGCAGGGGAACGCCTTCGCGGTGATACCGGCCCCGGTCAGCGACTTCTCCGCGGCGGCGAGGCGCTCCGGGTTGCGCGCGACGAGGGCGACCGCGTAACCCTCGCCGCCGAACTTGCGCGCGACCGCGTCCGAGATCCCCGGGCCATATCCACAAACAATGATGGTGCGCTTCATGACGCGCACCCTATCACGGCGCCCGCAGTCATCTGCCGGGCCCCCGGCCCACGCTCGCGGCCCCGCGATTGGGGCCTCGCACCACCCGGGGATCCCACCGTTGACGCTGCCGGGCTTATCCGCCATGTACCTACACATGCGTCACGCACGGCCGTTTTCAATCCTTCTGCTCACCTGCCTCGCCGCGTGCGGCGACAGCTCGCGGGAGTCCAGCGCGGGCGACGGCACCGCCACGATCACCAGCGCCCCGCTGACCACGGGCGCGAGCACGGGCGCGAGCGAGACCGACGCGCCGACCACCGGCACCCCGACCACGCAACCCGACGAGCAGACCTCCAGCACGGCGACGAGCACCAGCACCGGGCCCGATACCACCGACACCACCGCGGCTGTCAGCGACGGCTCGACTACCTCGACCACCTCGACCACCACGAGCAGCACCGCGACCGACGGCACGACCACCGGCCCCGAAACCACCACGACGACCGGCGGCGACGACTGCGGCAACCTGCTGGACGCGGTCGTACGCGACTTCTCGAGCGACCACCCCGACTTCCAGAAGTACGCCGGCGCGCTCAAGGGCATCGTCAAGCCTGACCTCGGCCCCGACAAGAAGCCGGTCTACGCGGCCGCCGGCCCGACCAACGTCACCAGCGGGCCCGAGGCATTCAATCAATGGTACAATGACGTCCCCGGTGTAAACCAGGCGTTCCCGATCCAGCTGACGCTCATCGAGGTGATGCCGGGCATCTTTCAATACGACAACAGCACCTTCTTCCCGATCGACAACCAGGGCTTCGGGAATCAGGGCAACGATCACAACTTCCACTTCACGACCGAGATCCACACCGAGTTCGCCTACATGGGCGGCGAGGTCTTCACCTTCACCGGCGACGACGACCTGTGGACATTCATCAATGGCAAGCTGGCGATCGACCTCGGCGGCGTGCACGGCAAGCTCAGCGAATCCATCGACCTCGACGCCGCCGCCGCCACCCTCGGCATCGTCAAGGGTAATAATTATTCGATGGACATCTTTCACGCGGAGCGCCACACGACGCAATCCAACTTTCGCATCGACACGACGATCGGCTGCTTCGT
>JAYUXQ010000791.1:0-3801 GCA_043752905.1 Nannocystis sp.
CCGACGGTCGCGTCGGCCTTCGAGGCCTCGACGAGCATCAGCTCGATCCACTCGTATTGCGAGCAGGCCTGGCCGAGCGGGCCGGTGCAGTCGCCGCCCAGGCCGGGGTTGGTGCCGGGCGCGAGGCGGTTCTCCCACGCGAGCAGGCCGTTGAAGTCGACGCCGTTGAAGCCGTTTTGCGCGTCCTTGATGAAGACGCCGGTGTCGCGCAGGAAGTCGAGCGCGGGGTAGTTGAACTCGTTGGCGGGGACCTGCTTGACCGGCAAATTCCACCACATGCTGCGCATCGCCGACTCGATCAGGACCCAGGCGCTGTAGCGCTGGACGCGGTCGCCGACGCCATTGCCGCGCTGGTTGGGGTCGGCGCTGGTGATCGCGAACGGCTCGAAGACGGGCTCCATGAAGTACGGCGTCGAGCTGCCGCACGCGTCCGGGGCATCCATGTTGAAGTAGGGGTGCAGGGCGATCTCGGTGATGACGGCGCGCAAGGAGTAATCCTCGGCGACGAAGGCCTCCGTCAAGCCCTGAAGGATCTCGCGCTGCTTGGCGTTGCGCGGGAAGTTGTGGGCCAGCGTCAGCGGGTAGCCCATCATCTCCTTCCAGGCGTTGTTGACGAAGTTGGTCGCGGTCAGATAGGCGAGCGCCTGGTCGGGCGCGACGTCGAGGTTGTCTGCGAGGCTGAGGCCGTTCGCCGCCAGGGTCGCGAAGCCGGACTTGAACAGCGGGTCGACGTCGAACAGGTTCTGGCCCGAGGGCAATTCACCGCCGAGGTAGCCGGGGGTACTGAGGATGTCGCCGCCGTGGCCGGGGTCGAAGGCGCCGCACGAGCCCATGCCCCAGGCGCGCACGCCCTGGTCGGTGGTGAAGCCGGTGACGCGAAAGGCCGCGTAGATCTCGGCCTCGGGGCGGCCCTTGGCGGCGCCGTAGATAGCCGTCTCGAACTTGCCCGGGATGGCCCAAAAGTGGTTGATCGCGGGGTCGGGGTTGTAGGTGACCGACTCCTCGCTGTTGTGACACTCGAGGCAACTGCTACGCCGACCGAGGTACGCGGACTCGAAGATCTCGCCGAAGTTCGAGCGCGCGTTGACCTCGAATTCCTCCTGGGAAATATTCGCGCCGCCGAGCGGACGCGCCATGCGGGCGAACATGTCGGCGCGGTACAGCGGGCTCATGTCGTCGAGGCGCAGGGCGCTCTCCATGACGTCGGCCATCGTGAAGTTTTGCCCGAAGTCGCTGCCGTTGGCCTCGTTGTCGCGGATGTACGCGGCGAGGTCAGGGGCGCCGTTGGGGCCGCTGGTCTGCGAGTAACACTTGAAGTTGGACTTGACCTCGAGGCGGTTGATCCGCAGCTGCTCCCACAGGAACTGCTTCCAGCGGCCGATGTAGAGGTCGCCGGAGGTGAGGCCGCGGACGACGACGGCGCGGCCGTCGACGCCGGCGGCGTCGAGCTGCTCGATCATGCTGACGAGCAGCTTGACCTCGCGCATGCCCTCGGGCTTGCGGCCCTGAACCAGCGGGATGACGCGCTTGACGAAGGCCTCGTCGCCGGCGTCACAGGCCTCGGCGGCGGGGTCGTCGGGGATCGGAGGCTCGCCGCCGTCGCCGGACTCGCCGGGGCCGGTGTCATCGCCAGTGGCGACGGTGGTGGTCGGCGTGTCGCTGTCGCTGGCGTCACCGGCCTCGGTGGCGCCGGTGGGGTCGGTCGCGCTGCCGGTGTCGGCTGCTGCGGTGTCGGGCTTCGTGTCGGTGGATGCCCGATCGTCGCCGCAGCCCGCGAGGATGGCGAAGGCGAGGGGCAGGAGGAGCGTGGGTCGGGAGGTATTCATGGCTTGATCCCCAGGTAGACCTGCGCCAGGCGCTTGGCGGCCTCGAGCTGATCCTTGACGCCGCCAGCGACGTCGCCGACGGCAAAGGTCTGCGAGCTAAATGGGTAGATGCCGAGGGCCATCATCACCATCATGCGATTCTCGGCGGGGCTGACCCAGGTCTGGGCGAAGCCCTCCTCCTCGGTGATAGCGCCGTAGACGCCGCGCTCGGCCGATGTCATCGGGCCGCCGATCATCACGTTGATCATGCCCTGCGGCCAGTGGTTGAGGCCGGTGTCGCCTTGCCGGTGCGGGGTGCGGCCGAACTCGGTGTTGATGACGACCATGGTCTCGTCGAGGTCGATCTTGTTGGGGTCGCCCTCGCCGGGAGTGTTGATGATGTCGGCGAGCGCCTGCATCGTGTGGCTGACGTTGCGCGAGGCGTCCTGGACGTGGCTGTCGTGGGTGTCGTGGCCGCCCGAGCCATTGGGCGCGAGGCCGCCGTCGATCCACTGCACGTAGCGGGCGCGGTCGGTCGCGCGGGTCAGCAGGTTGGCGGCCATGCGCGCCTGCATGCGCGGCTTGTCGACGCCGACGTTGGTGCCACACTCCTCGCCGCCGATCGGCGCGAACAGGTCGCCCGAGAGGATGCCCTGCAGCTTGTCGGCGTCGCGGCGGGCGAAGTGGGCGAACTCGTAGTTGCTGCGCTCGGCGCTGCGGGTCGGCGTGCCCTTGCCGCCAGGCTTGAAGCGCTGCTGGTACGAGCGCAGATAGTGATCGACGGCGGCGTCGAACTCGGCCCGGCGACCGACGAGGTTCGGGCGACCGAGCAACACCGCGAGCTGCGAGTCGGGGTCGACGGTGACGCTGAGCGGACGCGCGGAGCCGGGGTGAAAGCCGACGGCCGAGGCGGCGCGCACGTTGTCGGTCGGGAACTCGACGCCGGGGTAGAGCACGTAGGCGTAGGGGGCGGCGCGCAGGCCATCGGGCTGCTCGAGGAAGTGACGCTGGATCGCAGCGCCGACGCCGGCGAGGCGCGGGGAGCCGAGGCGGCTGCCGGTCAGCGCGTAGGGGTTGGCGCCCTCGTGCGGGAGGAGGTCGTGGCGCTGCACGACGATGCGCATGCGCGAGACGATGTCGGGCCGGACCCGCAGCGGGGAGACCCACGGGCCGAGGTGAACCATCTCGCCGTTTTGGTCCTCGGCGAACTCTTCCGTCAATTCGCCCGCGAAGCCGCACTGCGCGTAGCGGTTGACGGTCTGCGGGTAGTAGGCGTTGAGGAAGCGCTCCTGGTTCATGCCCCACTTTGGCACCGTGTAGAAGGTGTCGAAGGCGTTCATGCCACCGTAGAGGTAGAGCTCGAGCACGCCCTTGGCCTGGCGCTCGCTGGGGATCATCGCCTCCAGCTTGTCGGCCGGCCAGTCACCCCACGCGGCCTGGGCCTGACGTGGGTGACGAAGGACGCTGAAGGCGGCGCCGGCCGAGGCGGCGATGCCAGCGGACTTGAGAAAGGTTCTGCGCTGCATGGTGGGTCTCACTCGGGGGGTGGGCGAGGCTATGGGTAAGGATCAGAAGAGGTCGGGGTAGGCGGTGACTTCGTGGCGGGCGACGACGCGGAGGGTGCCGGCGACGAGGCCGATCACGCTGACGTGTTCGCGGGCGATCGTGAGGGTGGCCGGGCCCGCAGCCAGCTTGTCGAGCTCGGCGCCGGCGATCGTGTAGCTGCCGTCGTCGGCGGCGTTGACGACGAGCTGCTTGCCGAACTGATCCCACACGCGGATGACGACGCGGTCTCCGGCGCCGCCGTCGGTCTGCCAGGCGAGCGCGAGATCGGCGGCCTTGGCGAGCGGGAAGTCGAACACGTCGATCGCGGGGGCCGTGACGGTCAACGGGGCCGGCGTGATGACGGCGGCGCCGCGCGACTGGTCGGCGAAGGCCTCGCCGCCGTAGACGACGAGGTCGTAGTTCGTCGCGGGCAGCCAGCGCGTCGGGTCCG
>JAYUXQ010000792.1:0-9279 GCA_043752905.1 Nannocystis sp.
GCCCTCCTCGCGCTCGAGCAGCTCGACCCCGAGGGCCTCCTGCTGCTCCCCGAGCTCGACGAGCTCGCCAGGGACCGCAAGAGCCACCGCATCGCCCGCAAGGCCGAGCTGCTGCTACGCAAGCGCCGGACCGCCGAGCGCCTCGCCGCCCGGGCCGCCCGCAAGAAGGCCAGGTCCGTCCCACGCGACGACAGCACGTCCGACCTGATGCCGGTCGCCAGCAAGTCCGGCGCCTCCACGGGCACCGGTGCCCGCGCCGCGGCGCCCTGACGCCAGAACGGTCGGCTCGGCTACACTGCCGCCGCCCATGCCGACCGACTCGCCCCCCTCCATCACGCAGCAGGTCGAAACGGTGATCGTCGGCGCCGGCTTCTCTGGCATCGGCATGGCGATCGCGCTGCGTCGCGCGGGCATCGAGGACTTCGTCGTGCTCGAGAAGGCCGGGCGCGTCGGCGGCACCTGGCGTGAGAACAGCTACCCGGGGGCCGCCTGCGACGTGCCCTCGCACCTTTACTCGTTCTCCTTCGACCCGAACCCGGGCTGGACCCGGGCCTTCTCGCCGCAGCCGGAGATCCTCGCCTACCTCGAGCGCTGCGCCGACAAGCACGGCGTCCGCCCGCATCTGCGCCTCGCCACCGGGGTCCGATCCGCGACCTGGGACGGGGCCGCCGCCCGCTGGGTCGTGCGCTGCACCGACGGTCGAGTGTTCGTCGCGCGCGCCCTCGTCCTCGGCAACGGCGCGCTGCATCTGCCCGCGTTCCCCGACATCCCCGGCCTCGATACATTTAACGGCAAGTGCTTCCATTCGGCGCAGTGGGATCACGACCACGACCTCACCGGGCGCGACGTCGCCGTCATCGGCACCGGCGCCAGCGCGATCCAATTCGTGCCCGCGATCGCACCGGTCGTCGGCAAGCTGCGCCTGTTCCAGCGCACCCCCGCCTGGGTGATGCCCCGCCCCGACCACGCGATCGGCCCGCGCGCGCGCTCGCTGTACGCCCGCTGGCCCGCGCTGCAGCGACTCGTGCGCGCCTCGATCTACTGGCGCCTCGAGGGCCGCGCGATCGGCTTCTCGCGCCCGTCGATCCTCAGGCTCGCCGAGCCGCTCGTCCGCCATCACATCGCCCGCAACGTCCGCGACCCCACGCTGCGCGCCGCATTGACCCCGAACTATCGCATGGGCTGCAAGCGGATCCTGCTGTCCAACGAGTATTACCCGGCCCTGCAACGCCCGAACGTCGAGGTCATCACCGCGGCGATCGCCCGGATCGAACCAGCCGGCGTCCGCACCACCGACGGCACGTTGCATCCCGCGGACACGATCGTCCTCGGCACCGGCTTTCGTGTCAGCGAGTATCTCTCGGCGATCGAGATCTTCGGCGCCGGCGGGCGCGACCTCGACGACGTCTGGCGCGACGGCCCCGCGGCCTATCTCGGGATCACCGTGGCGGGGTTTCCCAACCTCTTCCTGCTGATGGGCCCCAACACCGGCCTCGGTCACAACTCGATGATCTTCATGATCGAGGCGCAGGTCCGCTACACCCTGCAATGCATCCAGGCCCTGCGCGCCGGCGCGCGCCTGCGCGCGATCGACGTGCGACCGGAGGTCCAGGCGACCTTCAATGACGCGCTGCAGGCCAGCCTCGGCCGCTCGGTGTGGGCCACCGGCTGCCACAGCTGGTATCAAACCTCGGCGGGCCGCAACTCTGCCCTGTGGCCCGGCTTCACCGTCGACTACTGGCGCCGCACCCGACGCGTCGACCTCGACGACTACACCATGACCCCATGACGTCGACGGGCGCCTGTTCGGCGACTTCATGGCAAAACTTCTGTGACGCCAGGTACATGGCCGTCGACGGCGGTCTGCTGTTCATCGGTGAGGCCCACACACGCGTAAGATCTCTGGTAGCGTCGCCTCGCTTGTCGATCCGCGCCCGCCATCGCTTCCGCCTGGCCCCGCACCTGGCCGCCCCGGTCCTCGCGCTGACCCTGTCCGGCCCCGCCCTCGCCGCCCCCTGCCCGACGATCGCCGGCGGCAGCGATGCCCTGGCCCTGCAGGACTCCGAGGCCCGCCTCGCCTTCATCCGCGCCCGCATGCAACACGACGCCTGGCGCGCCCGCCAGTGGAGCTTCGCCTTCGGCACCAGCTACGCCGTGCTGGCCGGCGCCTCCGGCGTGGCCGCCCCATTATTGAAAGACCGCGCGTCCGTCCCCGATATCTACGTCGGCGGCTTCTCCTCCCTGATCGGCTTCGGCCTGATCGCCGTCTCCCCCTTGAAAGTGGTCTTCGACCGCGAGGCGCTGGAGGCCCGAATTGAAGAGGCCGGCCCCGGCGGCGACCGCTGCGCCCTGCTGGCCACCGCCGAGGCGATGCTGATCGCCGACGCGAAGAACGAGCGCTTCGGTCGCTCGTGGCTGATCCACAGCGGCAACGTGCTGGTCGGCGTCGGCGCCCTGCTCGTCCTCGGCCTCGGCTACGACCGCTGGGGGTCCGGCATCGCCAACGGCATCGCCAGCATCGCCGTCGGCGAGGCCATGATCCTCACCCAGCCCGTCGGCCTCGTCCGCGACCTCCGCCACTACCGCGTCGGCGACCTCGGCACCCCCACCCGCGGCCGCCGCAAACGCATCGCCTGGGGCGGCGCCCCGATGGTCACCCCTCCGGGGACCGGCGCCGGCGTCTACGGATTATCGCTGACAGGCCGCTTTTGACGTCGTGGTCGGACCTCGCGAAACGAGCGTGTTCGGACAATGTGGAGCTCGCAAGACGCCCCACCGCCAGTCGAGAGCGGCGAGACAGGTGCGGTGAAAGCAGCATGTTCTTCCGGACAGGTGGGGCGGCGAGCACGTGCTCTGGGAGGACCCGCGTCGCAGGGCCCCGCAGCCCGTCGGCCCCTCCCCCACGTCCTCCCGATCACGCCCGTCGGACGAGCCCTCACTGCTGGCGCCGATCGAGCCGCCGCAGCGACCACGCCGTCAACGCCAGGCATACCACCGTATAAGCAATGAGCGTCCCCCAGACCGCGAAGATATGTCCATTCCCCGGGTCATAGTTGACGGTCGCATACACCTCACAACTAAACGGGTCCCCCGGGAGTAAACAAGTCGTCAGATCCCGCGGCTCCAGCAAGTGCGCGATCGACCCCAATGCTTCCATGCCCCAGCGGGCGCCCGTGAAGTAAGACAGCGGCGCGAGGGCCACCGGCAAGGGCATCAGGGCCAGCGCGAACACCAGCTGGGGGATGAGCGCGAGGGGCACCACGCTCATCGCCTTGTCCGAGGACGACACCGTCGTCGAGATGAGCAGGCCGAGGCCCACGCCGGACAGGGTCGTCAGGAACACGGTGATCAGCGACGCGCCCCACATGCCGAGGGGTGGCGCGCGGACGACGTCGACGAAGCCATCGGGTGTCAGCGCCGTGAACTCCGCCGAGAAGTCGACGCGCAGCGCGAGGACGCCGAGCAGCACCAGGCTCTGGATCATGCACAGCCCCGCGAGCACTGCCACCTTCGAGCCGACATACGGCGCGATGCGCAGGTTGACCAGGCGTTCGCGGCGATAGATCTTCGCCTCCTTCGTCACCTCGCGGACCGAGTTGAGCACCCCGAACCACACCCCGATCACCGCGAGCAGGAACAGCACCAGGCGGCCGTTGCTCGACGTCGGAGATTGCAGCGCGTTGGCGCGGGCCGCCAAAAGAATGACCACCCCGATGATCGGCGCCTGCATCAACAAGATGAGCAGGTTCTTGCGGTCGACCGCCAGCAGGCGAATGTAGCGTCGCGTCAGGATGCCGAACTGGCGCGCCTGCGACGTGCGTGGCGGCACGGGCGGCTTGACATCGACGGCCGGCGGCGCGCTGTCCGGGGTGAAGCGGTAGTGGCCCGGGGCGATCGTCGCCAGGCGGACACCCGCCGCGATCGGCTCGGTGTCGGCGCGGCGCGCAGCCGGCTTGGTGCGCTCGTACACGTAAGTCCGGTAATACTCGGAGTCGCGAAAGCGCATCTCCCACAGCTCGGCCATCGACGGCGGCGCCGTGGCCTTCGGGTGGTGCTGGCGCCACACTGCATATTGCGCGGCGAGTTCGCCCCCGTACTCGATCTGGTCGGCGCTCGCGGGGCCGTGCAGACGCGTATAGATATCGGCGAAGTCGCCACCGACCGCGCCGAACATCTGCAACGCGCCCGCGGGCGGCCCGTAGTAGACCAGGCGGCCGTCGGCGAGGAACGCGACCAGGTCACACTGCGTGATGTTGGCCGTCGCGTGGGTCACCAGCACCACGGTCCTGCCCGAGTCCGCGAGATAGCGCAGCGTGTACATCATGCGCTTCTCGAGGCCGGGGTCGAGGCCCGAGGTCGGTTCGTCGAGGAAGAACAGGCTCGGGTCGGCGAGCAGCTCCGATGCGATCGACACGCGCTTGCGTTCGCCGCCCGAGAGATCCGAGATCCGTTGCTTGCGGTTCGCGCTCATCTCGACGTCCTCGAGCACGCGCGAGATCCGGGCCGTGATCTCGGCCGCGGTCGTGTCGGCGGGGAGGCGCAGCCGGGCGGTGTAGGTCAGCGCGTCCTCGACGGTCAGCGTCGCGTGCAGGATGTCGTCCTGCGGCACGTAGCCGAGGACCGCGCGGTACAGGTCGTAGTTGGCGTAGAAGTCGTCGCCGTTGACGCGCAGCACCCCCCGGTCCGCGCGTCGATAGCCGGCGAGCGCGCCCATCAGGCTCGACTTGCCGGCCCCGGACGCGCCGACGATCGCCACGAACTCGCGCGGCTCGATCACCAGCGACACCTGGTCGAGGATCACCCGGCCCTCGGGCGTCACGCGCGTGAGGCCGCGGGCCTCGATGCGCATCGCGCCGACCTGCTCGAGCTGGTCGAGCGACTTGCCGGTGTAGGTCAGCTTGAACGGCCCGATCTGGACCACGTCGCCGACCTTGAGCTTTTGCGCCTGCACCCGCGCGCCGGCGATGAAGGTGCCGTTGGTGCTGTCGAGGTCGACCACCTCGTGGCCAGTGCCGGCGCGGCGGATCTCCGCGTGCACGCGCGAGACTTGCAGGCTCGGCAGCGTGAGATCGCAGCCCTCCCGACCGATGCGGACACGCGGGCGGTCGAGCGGCACGCGGTGCACCGGCGCGGGCACCGGCGCCTGGGCCCGCTTGCCCATGTCCTGATACACGAGGCTGATGAAGTTGCCGGTCACGCGATCGCCGATGCGGATCACGTCGCCGTCGTTGAACACGTGGCTGCGCACCCGGTTGCCGCGAAACACCAGGCCCGTGGTGTTCTCGAGGTCGACGATCCGGTGACCGGTGCCAAACGGCTCGATGCGCGCGTGGTACGGCGCCACGCCCGGCGCCACCAGGATCACGTCACAGTCCGGACGGCGGCCGACCCGCAACGTCTTGGGCCCGAGCCGGACGTCGTTGATCTTGCGGCCGCGGTCCTCGACGACAAGATATGTGGTGGAGGACCGGATCAAGACCGTGTCCTCGCCGCCGCCGCTGCCCGCCATCGCGGCCATCGTAGCGAGTTTGTCGGGCCGATGGACCACCCGATCGCCGCCCGGGGCCGCCGCGCGGCGCCGCGCGGCCGGGTCGAACGCAGACCGCCGGGGTCCGCACCGTGCAAGCCATGACGCGCCGGCGATGGCCCGCGCCGTGATAGTCTCGTGGTCCGATGGTGGCGGCACACGGAAAGTATTTTCTGGCGGGTATGGCGTCCATGGCGCTGCTGGCCTGCGATCTCGACGAGGTCGAGGTCAAGAACGACAAGGGCGCGACCTACCAGACCGAGTCGGAGTCACGCGGCACGCGAGTGCTGACCGCCCCGGACGGCTCCAAGGTGACGCTCCAGCGCGACGGCACAATTATCAAACCCGACGGCACCCGGATGCAGGTCAAGCGTGACGGCACGATCATCATGCCCAACGGCTCGCGCGTGCGGGTGTTCCCCGACGGCTCCAGGTCCACCCTGTCGATCGAGCGCACCGAGTTCCGCAGCGACGGCTCCACGGTCGTCACCGCCGAGGACGGCAGCAAGACCGTCATCGCCGCCGATGGCTCGGTGTCCCGCGAGTTCGCCGATGGCACCCGCTCGCGCCTCACGGTCGTGAAGCCCAACGCGACGCCGACCCCCGTCCCGCCGACGACCACCACGACGACCACCACCACCACCACCACGCCGGCCACCGCCCCGACGGCCACCGCCCCGACGCCGACCCCCGCCCCCCCGAAGGCCGGCTGAGTCTCGAGGTTTCGGTCCGAGCCGCTTCACGGCCCACCGGGCCCACGCCTCTCCACAACGTCCCCAGGACGTCCACGAGCCGCCGCTGGGGGGCCAGCGGCGACTCGCGGCCGCAGACTATGTGGTTGGGACGATCTCGCCGTGGATCTTGCAGTCCTCAGACTGCCGCGTGGACGTGTTGCTGACTACTGGCCGTGGGTCGCACGTAGAACAGCGTGATCGTCAGGCAGTGAAACTCGCTGTCAGAGCTCTGCGTGACCACCTTGTCGACGATATCGATGCCAGGGTTGTGCTCCAGCCACTCGTTGATGCGGTCGCTGATCTGCTCGCGCTCCCAGGCCTTGGTCGCCGAGAACACCTTGACTCCGGTAAATGCCACCATGTTCCTCTCCCCGTTCGCCGGGCCGGTTGTCGTGTTTGCGTGGGCCCGCACAACCAATCTATGACACCCCTGCGCGAATTTATAAAGGTCAAATCTGCTGGCCCCTGCGGCCTGTTCGCGGGGGCCACGGGTCCCAGGCACTGTATGTACGAATAGCTTGTGCAAGCTGTGTAATTCAAACGACATTCTCTACAGATCCACATGGGCCAGCGGCGCCGCTACACTGCGCCGCATGAACCCGCCTACCACCCCGCCGGCCTCGCCAGCCCCGCCGGCCCCCCCGGCCCCCCCGGGTTCGCCGGGTTCGCCGGCCCCCCCGGGTTCACCGGGTTCGCCGGGTTCGTCGGCCTCACAGGCCTCGCCGAATTCGTCGACCGCCGAGCCCTGGGCCACGCTGGAGATCCGGCTGCGCACCGCCGATACGACCGGCGAGGGCGACTGGAGCGCCGCGGGCGAGCGCCTCGAGGCCCTCGCCACCATGATCGCCGACGACGACCGGGCGCTCGGCGTCGAGACCCACGACATGAGCACCCTCGGGCAGCAGACCCTGCACCCGGAGCTGGTCGTCTACACGCGGCCCGACGCCCTCGAGGGGCTCGGCGAGCTGGCGACGCGACTTGGCGAGGAGCTGCGCCTCGACCTCGCCCTGACCGCGACGGTCCGCGAGGACGACGACTGGCGTGACACCTGGAAGCAGTTCTACGCCCCGATCATCTTTGGCGGCGCCGGGGATGAAGCGAACCCGATCGACACCGCGGGGGCCCTGCTGCTACGTCCGAGCTGGATCGATCGCCGACCCGGCGACCCCACGCTCGAGCTGGTCCTCGATCCCGGCCGGGCCTTCGGCACCGGCCAGCACGAGACCACCCGCCTGTGCGTCGACGAGCTGATCGCCTTGCAGCGCGAGGGCCTCGCGCCCGGCTCCGTGCTCGACCTCGGATGCGGCTCGGGGATCCTCGCCCTCGCGGCCGCGCGGCTGTTCCCCGGCGCCGCGACGATCACCGCCGTCGACAACGACCCCGAGGCCACCGAGACCACCCGCGAGAACGCCGACCACAACGCCTTGACCGATCGCCTGGAGATCCGCACCGGCACCGCCCGCGAGCTCGAAGGTCGCCACGCGCTGATCCTCGCCAACATCCGACCCTCCGTGCTGATCCCGATCGCCAGCGACCTCGCCGGCCTGCTCGCGCCCGGCGGCTGCGCGGTGCTCAGCGGGATCCTCGGCGAGGAGGCCGAGCAGGTGCTCGCCGCCTATGTCGAGGTCGGCCTGCACCTGCATCGGCGGCGTGACCAGAACGAATGGTGCTCGCTGCTCCTGCGTCCGGGAGATCCCGCGTGAGCCTGCGCGTGTTCGCGCCGCGACCCGAAGCCGGCGCGCCGGCCGTGCTGGACGCCGAGGAGAGCCACTATCTGCGCCGTGTCCGTCGCGTCACCGACGGCGCCGCCGTCGAGCTGATCGACGATCAGGGCGGCCTGTGGCGCGCGACCGTCCGCGGCGGTGACGTCCGGCGCACCGAGCTGACGCTGCACGAGCAAGTCGTCGTCGCCGCCCCCGCGCGCGAGCTGGTGCTGCTGCTCGGCCTCCCCGAGCCCGCCGCCGTGCTGGAGCTGCTACCCGGCGTGATCGAGTTCGGCGTCGCAGCGATCGCGTGGGTCCGCTGCGAACGCAGTCAATCCGGCCCTCCCGGGGCCACGCGCCTCGAGCGGGTCATCCGGGCCGCGCAGCGCCAGTGCGGGCGCCCGGCCCCGCCGCGGCTGCTCGGCAGCTTCGACCTCCCCGCCGCGCTCGCCGTCCGCGGCGACCTCCCCGGCTTCTTCGGCCACGTCGACGCCCGCACGGACGATCCCGCGCCTGACCCGTCGCGGCCCGTCACCTCCCGCGATGCCGGCGCCCGCTTGCTCGTCGGGCCCGAGGGGGGCTTCTCCGCCTCGGAGGTCGCCGCCGCGATCGCGGCTGGCTTTACACCGCTCCGCCTCGGACCCCACGTACTCCGGACCGGCACCGCGGCGCTGGTCGGCCTCGCGCGCCTGGCGTTCGCGTGAGCCCCGGGTCCCCGGGGGCATCTCCTCGCATCTGCACCAAACGCCGGCGCGCGTCGCCGTGTTATGGTGCGGCCCCATGATCTTCGGGTCCAAAAAGGGCGTGCCGGGACCCTGCCCGGCCTGCGACGCCCCGCTCGACGCGGCGGTCGTCCAGCAGTCGAGCCCCACCTGCCCCGCGTGCGGTCAGCCGCTCGTGCCGGTGCGCGTCGCCGGCTTCTGGCGTCGCCTCCTCGCGACCATGGTCGACAGTGTGATCCTCCTGCTCACCGCCGGCCCGCTGTTCTACGGCCTCATCAGCGTCACCGGGAATCCGGGCCCGCTACGCGGCGGCCTCGGCCTCGACGGCGTGTTGCAGTTCCTCGCCGTCGACCCGATCGACATCCTGCTGTGGTGCGCGCCGCTGCTCGGCATGGCCGCCCTCTACTTCATCCTCTTCATCGCGCTCTCGGGCAAGACGCCCGGGCAAAAGCTGGTCGGCATCCGCGTCATCAACCGTGCCGGGGGTCCTCCGGGCCCGTGGCGCTCGATGCTCCGACTCGCAGGCACGGCCCTCGGCCTCGCGCCGGGCGGCCTCGGCTCGCTATGGATGGCCTTCGACCGCGAGAAGCGGG
>JAYUXQ010000793.1:0-3778 GCA_043752905.1 Nannocystis sp.
TCGACGATCACGATCGCCCCGATCCACAGCAGGCAGGCCGTCAGCGCGTGCCCGTACAGCAGGTGCGCATACGCGGCCGCGGGCGTCGCCAGGGCCCAGAGCCCGACCGCCAGCCACACCGCCCGCGCCCCGAACACGGGCCCGAATCGCCGGCCGAGTGCAGCCGCCAGCAACAGCGTCGGCAGCACTCCGCCGAACAGCCGCGCCCACCACGTATATCCCCGCAGCGTCAGCGGCTCCCCGCTCGCTCGCGCCAGCCCCCGCGCCGTCGCGTACGCGACCGCGGCGACCAGGCTCGTCCCGGGCGGCTTGTTGGGATAGACCCGCCCCGTCGCGGGCGAGCGGGCGATGTCCGGCCCGCGCTCGATGCCCCGAACGATCAAGCCGTCGATCGCCAGCGTCCCCTCCTCGACCAGCGCCATCCCCTGCAGCAGCCGCGGCCGCTCGTTGGCGTTACGCGTCCGCTCGGCGTACGGAAACGCGTGGAGCAAGATCAGCGCGAGCCCGCCGAGCACGACCGGCCCCCGCACCCACCTGTCCCGAGGGCCAGCCTCCTGCGACCTGTCCCCGGGGCCAGCCTCGGACGGGTCCGGCAGCGCCGCTATTGTTTACCTTCCTCGAGCGCCTTGGCGCGCATCCTGGCCTTGAGGGCCTCTAGCGCGTCGTCCTGGCCGACGCCTTTGTTGCCGAGCTGCGCGAGCTTGGCGTCGATCGCCGCCGCTTGTAGCTGCTGGTCGGCACCCTCGGCCGCGACCTCGTTGAGCGCCTCGATCCTGGCGATCTTGTCCTCGATCGCGTCCATGCGCGCGCCGGCGCCGGCGTCCCCGGGGATGTTGCTGACGCCGCCGCTCTGCTTGCTCGCCCGGGCCTGCGCCATCAGGCTGCCGCGGCGCAGGTTCAAGGACTTGAGCTTGGTCTTCGACTGGTTGATCCCGATGCGCAGCTCTTCCACCAGCTTGCGCTGGGCGACCACCGACTCGTCGAGCGTGCTGACCTCGATCGCCAGCTCCGCCTTGCGCTGCAGGGCCGCCCGCGCGAGCGTGTCGTCGGCGAGGTTGACCGCCTGCTCCGCGCGCGTCGCCCAGGCCGCGTCGTCCTTGCGCAGCTGCTCCAGCTTGCGCTCCATCATCTTCTGGTCGACGATCGCCTGCTTGAGGTCCAGCTCGGACTTGCGGATGTTGTCCGCCAGGTCGTCGAGCATCAGCGCGATCTCCTGACCGGGGTCCGTGACCGCGTCGACCGCGTCGTTGAGCGTGCTGGAGATGACCCGCTTGAGCCGGCTAAAGAGCCCCGGTTTGTTCGTCATGTCGCGTCCCTTACTGACCGGCGCCAGTCTACACCACGTGTCGCCGAACTTGCCGCGCTCGCCCGCCCGCGCCTAAGCTTTGCGCCCCGTGCCCGCCCCCGCGCCCACCCCCGCCTCCGGACCCGCCACCACCGGGGTCGGCTTCACTGGCTTTCCGGGGGTTCGCGGCCACCGCGACGCCCAGGAGGCGCTCGCGCGGGCGCTCGCTCGCGGCCAGCTGCACCACGCCCTCGTGCTCGTCGGCCCCCGCGGCGTCGGCAAGGCGACCTTCGCCCGCGGCCTCGCCTGCGGCCTGCTGTGCCCCGAGCGCCCCGGCGTCGGCTGCGGCGTGTGCACCACCTGCCAGCGCGTGCTCACCGGCAACCACCCGGACGTCGACTGGCTGCTGCCCGACGGCAAGGCCGGCACGATCTCCGTCGAGGCCGCGCGCGCGTGCCACATCCGCCAGGCCCACGCGCCCTACGAGGGCAAGGCCTACGTCGTCATCGTCGACCCCGCCGATGCGCTCGGCGAGGGCGCCGGCAACGCCCTGCTCAAGACGATCGAGGAGCCGCGCCCGGGGATCCACTTCCTGCTGCTGACCACCAACTTGCAGGGCATGTTGCCGACGATCCTCAGCCGCGCCCTGCCGATCCGCGTCGGTCGCCTCGACGACACCATCGTCGGCGAGATCCTGCACGCCCGCGCCCCCGAGGTCCCGCCCGAGCGCCGCGACACGGCCATGCTGCTCGCCGAGGGCAGCGCCGGCGTGGCCGTCGAGCTGGCCAGCGACCCCAGCCTCGAGCGCTGCGTCGAGCTGCTCCGCCAGGCCCTCGCCGCCGTGCAGCAGGGCCCGCGGGCGATCTTCGGCGGCGATCTATCGCCCCTGTGGACCGCCTGGAGCGCGGCCGTCGGCGCCGGCGAGGCCGAGCCCCCACCCGAGCCCGAGCCCGAGCCCCCGCCGACCCCGACCCCGACCGGCAAAAAAAAGCTCGCGGCCAAACCGAAGAAGCCCGAGGGCGAGGCCAAAAAAAAGGACGCCCCCGCCGCCCAGCGCAGCGCCGTGCGCCGCCTGACCGAGCTGTGGATCTTGCACCTGCGCGAGCAGATCCGCGGCCGTGCCGGCCTCACCGGGGTCTCCTCGGGCCCCCGCGCGGCAGATCCCGCGCAGCTCGTCGCCACGATCGCCGCCCTCCAGCAGCTCGAGGTCCGGGTCGAGCGCATGGGCAATGTCCGCCTCACCCTCGAACAGACCCTCCTGGACCTCACCCGGACCGTCTCCACGTAACCGTTATACTCGCCGCCATGTCACCCCTCCGCAGCTTCCAGGAGTTCTGGCCGTACTACCTCGGCGAGCACCGCCAACCGCTCAACCGCGCCCTGCACTACGTCGGCACCTTCTGCGCCCTGTGCCTGCTCGGCTACATCATCACCCACCGCTACTGGGGCCTGATGCTCGTCGGTCTGCTGGTCGGCTACGGCCCCGCGTGGGTCGGCCACTTCTTCGTCGAGAACAACAAGCCCGCCAGCTTCAAGTACCCGCTGTGGTCCTTCATGGCCGACATCAAGATGCTCGCGCTCAAGCTCGGCGGGCAGATGGACGGCGAGATGACGCGCCTGTACGGCAGCAGTCATCCCGCCCCCGACGCGCCCCTTCGTCGCGGCGGACCGACCTCGTGAGCGCGGCCTCCCGACCCTCCCGGCTTCCCATCACCCTCGAGGCCGCGCTGCGTGACGCCGAGGTCCTCGACGTCAAGGCGCGCACCCTCGCGCTCACCCACCTCGCCGCCGCGTACCTCGAGCGCCTCGGTCGCACTGAACCACTGTGGCAGGCCTACGCGCAGCACGAGCTCGGCGCCGCCGTGCTCGAGGCCCTCCTGCGGGCGATCGAGCGCGACCCCGCGACCCCGATCCAGGCCCTCGCCGCCACTGGCCTCGGCCAGATCGGCGCCCCCGCGCTGCTCGACGCCGTGCCCGACGAGTGGTTCGCCCGCACCGACCCCGACGCCGCCTACCTGCGCGAGTGCGCCGCGATCGGCTGGACGCTCCTGGGCGCCGCCGCCCGACCTGTCTCCGGGGACATGGCCCAAAGTACCTACGACGACGTCGTCGCCCGGCTGCGCGTCGGCCTCGCCGCCGACCAGCCCGAGCTGCGCTTTCAATGCGCCACCGGCCTCGCCGAGCTCGAGGGCGCCGCCGCCGAGGACGCGCTCGCCCAGGCCCTCGCCCGCGAGACCATCCCGACCCTTCGCGGCGCGCTGGTCAGCGCCCTCGGCGAGCTCGACCCGCCGAGCCCACGCACCTGCGACGTGCTCGCCCCGCTGTGCGACGAGCCCCACACCCCCACCGCCTTCGCCGCCGCGCTCGCCCTCACCGTCGCCCGTGACCCACGCGCCGGCAAACAATTGCTGGCCGCCCTCCACCGCCCGCAGGACCGCGGCCGCGCGCTCGAGGCCCTCGCCGCCCTCGGCCCCGTCGCCCCGCCCGAGGCGC